>JASFPB010000233.1:0-4041 GCA_050116235.1 Chromatiales bacterium
CGTGAACCGCGCCAAGATCGCCAATGTCGGGCTGACGGTGCGTGATGTGACCGAGGCAATCGAGACCGCGATTGCCGGTTCGCGTGCCGGCGACTTTCGACGCGAAGGCAATGCCTACCAGATTCTCGTACAGCTCGCCGATGCGGAAAAACGCAGCATCGAGGAAGTGCTCGACCTCAACCTGCGTACCCCCGGAGGCGAACTCGTGGCGCTGCGCAACCTTGTCGAGGTCGATGCAGGTGAAGGCCCTGTCACGATCGAGCGCAAGGATCAGCAGCGAATCGTGACGGTCACGGCAAATATCGCCGGTCGTGACCTCGGCTCCATCGCAGAGGAGATCATCACGAGGCTCGACGAAATTCCACGCCCCGAAGGATACGACCTGCTTGTCGCCGGTGACTACGAGGAGCAGCAGAAGTCCTTCCGCGATCTTGTCGAATCCCTCGTGCTCGCGCTGCTACTGGTTTACATGGTGCTGGCATCACAATACGAATCCCTGCGCGATCCCCTCGTGGTCATGCTGTCCGTGCCACTGGCCGCGATCGGCGTGTTACTGACACTCTTCCTGACCGGCTCAACATTTAACCTGCAGTCCGGCATCGGCGTCATCATGCTGGGCGGTATCGTGGTGAACAACGCAATCCTGCTCGTGAACCAGGCAGGACAGCTGCGTGCCGAAAAAATGCCGGTCATGGACGCGCTGCTCGAAGCAGGCCGGCGGCGGTTGCGCCCGATTCTCATGACGACCCTGACGACCATCCTCGCCCTGATGCCGCTGGCGCTCGGCATCGGCGAAGGGGCGGATGCCCAGGCACCGCTCGCCCGCGCCGTGGTCGGCGGACTCGCAGCCTCGACCCTGATCACACTGGTGCTGATTCCCGTGGTCTATTCACTCTTTCACAGGGATGCAGTGAAAACCTGACATGACAAGCGGGACGCGGAGATCGCAAAGACCCGTAGGAGCCCGCACCGCGGGCGAATAGACACCAGGCAAAATTTGCGTCATCGCGAGGAGGCCCGAGGCCGACGTGGCGATCTCAAGCACAGAGATTGCCACAGTCGCTGCGCTCCTTCGCAATGACAGGTTGTAGTTGTAACGTTCAGGTATCAGAGATCATGAGGGAGCCCGCACTGCGGGCGAATAGACACCAGGCAAAATTTGCGTCATCGCGAGGAGGCCCGAGGCCGACGTGGCGATCTCAGGCAACGGGATTGCCACAGTCGCTGCGCTCCTTCGCAATGACAGGTTGTAGCTGTAATGTTCAGGTATCAGAGATCATGAGGGAGCCCGCACTGCGGGCGAGTAGACACCAGGCAAAATTTGCGTCATCGCGAGGAGGTCCGAGGCCGACGTGGCGATCTCAGGCAACGGGATTGCCACAGTCGCTGCGCTCCTTCGCAATGACCGGGTTATAGTGCGCAAGTATCAGAAATCATTTTCTTCTTCGAACAAAATAATCTCCGACACCAATTCACGCTGATAGAGAAATCCTTGAAATCCTTTGCGCCCTCTGCGGATCTCTGCGTACTTTGCGTCCAATCCTGATCCATCCATTTCCCCATGCCGCCTGATCGGTTAGTGTTAGGCACACAGAGACTCATACCCCGAGAGAGATGCCTTCAGACACACCGCTCTGGCAACCCGACGATAAACGCATCGCCTCCAGCAACATGAAGCGCTTCATGGATGCGGCTGAGAAAGAGACCGGCCAGGCATTTCCGGACTACGATGCCCTCTACCGCTGGTCGGTCGATCAGAAGGAGGCATTCTGGTCACTGCTCTGGGACTACTGCAATGTCATCGGCAAGAAGGGAGAGCGCATCCTCGTCGATGGAGAGGATATCGAGAAGGCTGCCTGGTTTCCCGATGCATCACTCAACTTCGCCGAAAACCTGTTGCGGCGTGATGACGACACCGTCGCGATCCGTTTTCGTGCAGAAAACCAGGTCGAGCGCTCGATGAGCTGGAAGGAACTCCAGCGGCAGGTCGCCTGCGTGGCAGACTGGCTGCGGCAGCAGGGCGTTGGGCCCGGCGACCGGGTCGCAGGCTATGTCGCGAACATGCCTGAAGCCGTGGTCGCCATGCTTGCAACGGCCAGCCTCGGTGGCATCTGGACCTCGACCTCCCCGGACTTCGGCGAAGAGAGCGTCATCGAGCGCTTCGGTCAGACAGAACCGAAAATCCTCTTCGCTGTCGATGGCTACTTCTATAACGGCAAGACCATCGACATCCGCCAGCGTGTCCAGGCCGTGCAGCGGGCAATTCCCTCGATCCGGCAGACGGTCATGATCCCGCTCGTGGAACTCGATGCACCAGAAGATACTTTTCCCTGGACCTCGATCACCGAAACCGACGTTACACCGGAGCTGGTTTTCGAACCACGCGGCTTCAACGACCCGCTCTACATCCTCTACTCCTCCGGCACCACGGGAAAGCCGAAGTGCATCACCCACAAGGTCGGCGGCGTATTGCTGCAGCACCTCAAGGAGCTGCATCTGCACTCGGACGTCAGGCCCGGCGACCGCGTCTTCTACTTTACGACCTGTGGCTGGATGATGTGGAACTGGCTCGTCAGCGCGCTGGCCTGCGGGGCGACAGTCATCCTCTACGACGGCTCCCCGTTCTATCCTTCCGGCAATGTGCTCTGGGACTATGCCGAGGATGTGGGCATGAGCCTATTCGGCACCTCGGCGAAATATATCGATGCGCTCTCGAAGGCCGGTCTCGAACCTCTGAAAAGCCACAATCTCTCATCGTTGCGCACCATCTGCTCGACCGGTTCAGTGCTCGCACCCGAGAGTTTCGACTACGTCTACAGCTCTATTAAAAAGCATCTCTGCCTCGCTTCCATCTCGGGCGGCACCGACATCGTCTCCTGCTTCGTGCTCGGTTGCCCCATACGTCCGGTCTGGCGTGGTGAAAGCCAGTGCCGCGGGCTCGGCATGGCAGTCGACGTCTTCAACGACGAGGGTCATGCCGTTCGCGGGGAAAAAGGCGAACTCGTCTGCACGCAGACCTTCCCGAGCCAGCCGGCCTTTTTCTGGGGCGACGAAACGGGCGAGAAATACCACGACGCCTACTTCGCGCGTTTCGAAAATTGCTGGCACCACGGCGACTACGTCAAGCTGACGAAACATGATGGCATCATCATCTACGGTCGCTCGGATGCAACCCTGAATCCGGGCGGCGTGCGCATCGGCACCGCAGAGATCTACCGCCATGTCGAGCAGCTCGACGAAATCCGTGAGAGCCTTGTCATCGGCCAGGAGTGGGACAGCGATATACGCATCGTGCTCTTCGTGGTGCTGGCCGATAGTGCAAGGCTGGATGATTCCCTTGTCAGCAAAATCAGGGCGACCATACGCGCGCAATGCACTCCGCGCCACGTCCCGGCGAAGATCCTGCAGGTCACAGAGATCCCGCGGACACGGTCAGGCAAGATCGTGGAGCTGGCCGTGCGCGAGGTCGTTCACAACCGCCCGGTGAAAAACCTGCATGCGCTGGCCAACCCGGAAGCCCTCGAACAGTACCGCAACCGTCATGAGCTGCAGGAGTGAAAAAGAGTCTCCGACACTAATAACCAAGTAAAAAAGTCAGTTATTTCAGCCAGTTGCTTACCGCACTCTGCAAGTGTTTATTTTTTCGGAACTTTTATGGATTATTAGCACTCAAATACCGCGAGTGCTAAAATTATTCGAGTTATGTGGAGAGGTAAGAATCAATGACCAAGGCTATTGCGACGACATTGCCGACCGGCAGCATCGAGAGCTATGTCAGTGCCGCGTTCCAGCTGCCGATGCTCACGGCAGAGGAAGAACACGACTACGCCGTGCGCCTGCGCGATCTTGACGACCTGGATGCAGCGCGCGCCCTGGTACTCTCGCATCTCCGCTTCGTGGTGCGTGTTGCCCGCGGCTACAGCGGCTATGGCCTGCCGCAACAGGATCTCATCCAGGAGGGTTCGGTTGGCCTGATGAAGGCCGTGCGCCGCTTCGACCCCGAGATGGGCGTCCGCCTGGTCTCCTTTGCGGTCCACTGGA
>JASFPB010000234.1:0-4022 GCA_050116235.1 Chromatiales bacterium
CTGAAGCAACCGGTCATGCTGGGCATCCACTGCTCATCCCCGCTGAATCCGTCGCGATACCATGGTATCGGAGCACGGCTGAAATAGAGTGCATAGCCGGCCTGGTCCATGACGACCTTGACGGCATTCGGGTTCTGCATCTCTTCGAAGTTGTCGATCGGGGTGCAGAGGGTTGCGATGCTCGCCTCGGCATGTCTGTCGAGATTGATTGCGACCTGCCGGAGAATTGCAGGCGGCATGAGAGGCTCGTCTCCCTGCAGATTGATGATGATATCCTCGTCATCCCATTCCCTGAGAGAAACCACCTCTGCAAGACGGTCTGTCCCGCTGTGATGGCTTCCGGATGTCATGACAACCTCCACCCCGGAGGCAGCCGCGACGTCCAGGATGCGTTCGTCATCGGTCGCAACGGTGATAGTCTCTGCCTCGCACTCCTTTGCCCTGTCGACAACATGCAGGATCATTGCCTTGCCGTGGATATCCAGCAAGGGCTTGCCTGGCAAGCGGGTTGATGCATATCTCGCTGGTATGACGACGTGGAAGCGACTCATTCGGGAATTTCCTCGTCGGCGGGCAGTTCGCGTGCCTCCGTGGTCAGCATCACCGGGTGACCATCCACAACAGGAAATGCAAGGCGGTCAACCGGGCACACCAATTCGGCAGCAGACTTCACATAACGCAATGGTCCCTTGCAGACAGGACAAACGAGGATATCAAGCAGTTTTCTGTCCATTGTTCTGTCTCGTTCTCAATCTATTCAGAATCTGATCAATGACATCGACCGGCGGCTTGACCTCCAGTCTCAGATACCAGTAGTGGTGGTCGGCAAAAGGCCGGATCTTGACGGCATCCTTGGCTGTCATGATAACTGGCAACCCATCGCCAAACGCAAAATCGTCAGGCCTGTAGTCGTGATGGTCCGGGAAGAGTTGCTGGTCGGCATCGAGTCCGGCATCCCGGAGCATATCGATAAAGCGCCGGGGGTTACCGAGACCTGTAACAAGGTGCACAGACTCGCCTCTGAAATTCGCGAGAGGTCGGGTCTCTCCGGTTACGAGGTTGACGAGTGGCCCGGGTTCGAGTCGGAGACACTGCTCAGTGTCACTGCAGTGACCATTCACGATGACGAAATCCACCCGCCTGAGCCTGCGGGGACTCTCCCTGAGAGGACCGGCTGGAAGCAGCATGCCATTACCGAACCGTCGATCCCCGTCGATCACGACAATCTCGATATCGCGCCCGAGCGCATAGTGTTGCAGGCCATCATCGGAAATGATCACATCGCAGTCATCATGCTCGAGCAATGCGTGTGCTGCATCAGCCCTCGACGGACTGGCGCAGACCGGGCAGCCTGTCTGTTGCGCGATGACGACGGCTTCGTCGCCGACAACCTGCGGGTCACTGTCGGCGCGCACCTGCTGTGGCCAGGTGGCCGCCTTGCCACCATATCCCCGGAGTACGACGCCCGGCCTGTAACCCAGCGTGGCGAGATGGTTGCACATCCAGATGACCAGGGGTGTTTTCCCGGTGCCGCCGACGGTGAGATTCCCAATGACGATCACAGGTACGCGACTGCGATAGACCGGGAGCAGTCGCACTTTGTAGGCAAGACGACGCAGGAATACCACCAATCGCATGAGGAGAGACAGGGGAAAGAGAAGCAGCGCGACAGGGTGCCACTTCTTCCAGAAATATCCCGGACTCTTCATGGAGAAAGATTACTCTTCCTTGATGGTCTTGCGCCCGGGAAAAGTAATCTCGGTCAGTCCCAGTTGCCCGGAAACATCCATTACCATCATGGCAGCCTGGAACGGTGCGTTACGATCGATCTTGACTATCACGGGAATGTCGGTGCGCCCCTCGGCAATCTGGGCCATGGCCCGCTTCAGCACCGTCGGCGTGGAGCTGACGAGTTCCATGCTGTTGTTGAGAGAGATGCTGCCGTCAGCTGCGACCTGGACCATGATCCGGTCACGGGATTCATCCTCGGGTAGTTCGGTCTCGATTTCCGGAAGCGTGATCTTGATTCGGGACTGCGTATCGAAAGTGGTTGAGACCATGAAAAAGATCAGCAGCAGAAAAACCACGTCAATCAGGGGAGTCAGGTTGACGATAGGTCTCTGGCGCTGCCGCTTGCGCAGAATCACTGGATATTCCCCTGGTGCAGGACATCCACCATCTGCACCGCCTTGTCTTCCATGTCGAGGATCAACTGGTCAACACGCGAAGAGAGAATCTCGTGAAAGATCAGTGCGGGAATGGCAATAGAGAGGCCCGCGGCAGTGGTGATGAGGGCCTTGGAGATGCCACCGGCCAGTACGCCCGGATTTCCGACACCTGCGGTAACGATGGCAGCGAAAACATCGATCATTCCAAGCACCGTGCCGAGCAGGCCCAGTAGTGGTGTGATGGCTGCGATCGTCGCCAGCGCTCCGAGAAAGTATTCGAGCCCGTGGACAATCTGCCTGCCTTCCTCTTCGATAGCCTCTTTCATGACGGCGCGGGGCTGGTTACGGTTGATCAGGGCAGCCGCGAGGATCTGCTCCAGTGGTGAATTCTCGCGCAGGGAATTGATGTACTCTGAAGTCAGGTTACCGGCTTTGTACTGGCGATAAACAGACTGCAGCGCTCCATCGGGAATGACTCTGGAACGCCTGAGCGTGTAAAAGCGTTGGATAATAATGGCTAATGCCAGCACTGAACAAATCAGTATTGGCAGCATCAACCAGCCGCCGGCTTTGACAAGTTCTAGCACAGATCTCCCCTGAATTTATAGTATTCGTTTCCAGGTACCAGTGTACCTGCACTCAACGCCGCCAGTAACGTTGTTCTGTCAGACGGTGTCCGGCAAGATGGTACCCTTCACCCGCAGCAAGGACAAGCGTAACAGCGCCGCTGACGGCTGTTTCGATAACACTTGATCCAGCCTGTTGCCAGCGCTCCACGACCTGCTTTGCCGGATGTCCGAAGTGATTCTTCCATCCGGCACTCGCAATGACATGCCGGGCGGCGACAAAGCGGACAAAATCCGGACCGGAAGAACTGCGGCTCCCGTGATGGGGCATGGTCAGAAGATCTATCTTTTCCAACTGTGGATAGCGACTCATCAATGCAAGCTCTGCCTTGCGTGTGATATCACCGGTCAGCAGAATTTTCACCTCTGGATGCTGGATCATAAGGACGCAGGAGTAATCATTGTCTCCACTGCCAGTGTAATCTGTCTTGAGAAATGTGAATCGTGTCTCCCGCCAATTCCATGACGGATAGTCGTGACAGGAACTGAAGCTGCCGGGAAAGGCATCTGGTTGCCCTGTCAGGGTTACAACAGCAGGCAACTCCTCCAGAAAGCCGTGATAGCCGCCCTTGTGATCGGTATCATCGTGGCTGAGCACAAGCATATCCAGCGCATCGACGCCCCGCATCTCAAGAAAGGGACGCACAACAGCCTCGGCCGTATTGAAACCACCGGGATAGACCGGTCCGAGATCGTAAACAAGGACCTTTTGGCCGGCCTCGATAACAACAGAAAGCCCCTGTCCGACATCCAGTACTGTCATTCTGAACGGCTCGACCGATATCGGCCACCAGAGTATCGCAAGCAGGGGAAGACCCGTCATGCGCATTCTCCATCGCTTGCCGAGGAATAGAAGCAGGGCTCCGGCAAAAGCAATCACGGGAGAAAGCCCTCCAGGTGAAGGAAGCTGAACCAGCGGGACGAGACCGGAAACAGTTGTCAGACCATCCAGAGAAACTTCCAGCACATCGAGGATCAGCTCTAGAAGCAGTTCGTTTCCGGGAAACTTCGCCATCACAGCGAGCGTACCGATGAGTACTGCGGGAACGATCACGAAAGAGAACCAGGGAACGGCGACCAGATTGACGATGGGGGCCAGTGGCGAAGCGGGGAAACCCCAGGCTGCAAGTACCGGAAGCAACACGAGCGAGAGTGCAAACTGGATTGCCAGCACAAGCTGCCAGGGACGCCATGAGGGATAGCGCCGGTGCAGGAGCAGAATCGTCAG
>JASFPB010000235.1:0-4015 GCA_050116235.1 Chromatiales bacterium
GCCCGGCATCGAGCATGCAGAGCAGCATATGAGCGTGCAGGTCTGGAAAGACCAGGTCAAGGCACATCGATTGTCATCGGCCATAGACGCCTGGCTGTCACGGGAGATTGGTGAACCCTGTCGACTAGTTTACATTGCCGACGACGAGATTCGACAGTGCGACCCGGCCTATGCGAGAGAGGGTGACCGCACCAGCTTTTCCGACGGCTTCCCGCTGCTGCTGATCTCCGAAGCATCGCTCGACCTGCTCAACGAGAAGCTCGAGTCGCCGGTCGCCATGATCCGTTTCCGTCCGAATCTCGTGGTTTCAGGCTGTCAAGCCCATGCCGAAGACGACTGGCGCGCAATCAGAATTGGCGATATCGGGTTTCGGATCGTCAAGCCCTGCTCCCGCTGCCCGATTCCGACGGTCAATCCGCAAACCGGCAGGAAGGAGGGACCGGAACCCCTGAAGACTCTGATGAGTTATCGACGCCGTGACAACAAGGTCTGGTTCGGCCAGAACATGGTCCATGAAGGGAAGGGAGTGCTGCAAATCAACCAGCAGGTCGAAATCCTGACGACATGAAGCTTATCGCAATCCGCCGGACGGGAAGGGCGGCCATCTCCAGATGATCCGTATCAACAAAAACCGGACTTTGCGCTTGCCGCATGGGTACCTTTCTGCTCATATAATCAATTAGAGGAATCAAAAAACGGGACAATTATTCAGGTCCCATAATTGAGGAGAATAGAGATGTTTCTACAAGCCAAATCAAACGACGATCTTGTCGAGGTGCTGTCACTCAAGGATCTGTTTGATCCCTACAATGACTCCATTATCGGGCGTTTTCACGCTGGTGAAGAGCAGCAGGATGCGGAGAAATTCAAGAAAGCCGATCTCAGGTTTCCTTCTGGCGAAGAACTGCCCAAGTGCTGGATCGATGCGCACTATCGGCTCGACAACCTCTGATTCCGAAACTGTCCTGATCTCCGGGAGCCGCCATTCGAGGCTCCCGCATATTTTCTCCTGACTCATCCACATACAGTCACCCGAACCGGGCAGACTACTGCCGTTGATCCTGACGACTGTGCAGGGATCGTTGTCGGTCATAGAGCTCGAGCATTTTCTGCGCCATGAGCCCCGCATCCCATGATTGCGCTTTCTCATACGCCTCTTTCATGAGGCGTTTTCTCAATGATTCATCGGACAATACTGCATCGACCTTACCGGCGAAGTCATCGACATCCTCTTTCGCAATCAGACCACCCAGTCCATCACGCATGATTTCTGCCGTTCCCATGACTGCCGTTGTCACGACGGGTGTTCCTGTTTGCATGGCCTCCAGCAGAACCAGCCCCTGGGTTTCGGTATTTGATGCAAACACGAAGATATCGGCTGCGGCATAACAATTTGCCAATTCATGTTTCCTGGAGAGGTAACCCACGAACAACACCTGGCCAGAAAGGCCTTTAGCATGCACCTGTTCAATGAGTCCTTCCCGGGCAGGACCCTCACCGGCAATAACGAGCAGGACCTGCGGGCGTTTTATGACCATTCTGGCAAGCATGCGAATCAGGAAATCGATGTTCTTTTCATGTGCCACCCTCCCAACATAAAGCAACAGTTCGCGTGACGCTGCAATGCCATATTCCTGTCGGAACCACTGTCCCTGACCATCACGGAATGTTTCAGAGGGAATGCCCGTAGGAATAATCTCTATCTCTCCGGTAACGCCATAGGAGTCAAGAACATCAAGCATCGGGCGGGTAGGCACGATTGAGACATTCACAGCATTACACTGATTCCGGGAAAGGCGACGCGCGATATAACGAAGGAGTTTACGTGGAAGCCATGGCAAATAGAGATCGAGATACTCTTCGAAGTAGGTGTGGTAGCTTTCCACGGCAGGAATACCCAACCGTCGCGACAGCCAGAGACCCAGATGGTGGGCCACAAAGGGCGTATGGATGTGAATGATATCGAACTGTCGGCGTTTCAATTCAGGCAACAATCGCTTGATCGCCCTTGCATGCATCATCCTGTCTTCCGGGTCCATTGGAAGATAGCGAGAGGGAATGCGCACAATATCTGCTTCATCCTTTTCCCCAGCAGGGTAACGCGGTGCAATCAGCGTGACCTCATGCCCTGATTTCGTGAACTCCTCGGTGAAAGTGCGTATCGACGTGGAAACTCCATTCACGCGTGGAAAATAGACATCGCTGATCTTGAGTATGCGCAAGGAGAGGTCTTCTGCAAGGCTTGATTACCTGCATGAAGATACCTGAGTAAAGTGACAAATTAATTATATTGGCAGTGGTAATTACGTTATCATAAGCGGTTGATAGTATTATGACTTCGACCAGACAAGGCCACTCTCGATGGTAGTGACACACAAAGCACTCAGCAAAGAAGAAAGAGCGATTCAAAGCCTCATTGAACAGATAGCAGTGGCTGTCACCAGGGCTTTCGAGCAGGCCATGGATGCCTTCATGGAACACGATCTGGATCTGGCAGAGAAAGTCATCGAAAATGACCAGGTCATCAATGAGATGTGCAGACAAATAGAGGAGCAGAGCTTCTTCAGCATCGCATTGCGCCAGCCTGTGGCGAACGACCTCAGGAAACTCCTTGCCAGTATCCATATCGCCGAAGAATATGAACGTATTGGTGACTATGCAGCCGACATCGCGCGCAAGGTGCACAGCATGAAGGAAGTGCCCCGAAAAGGATGCAGAGACAATTTCCAGCTGATGACAGATCTGTGCAAGCAGATGCTCAATCAGATATCAGACATTCACCGAAGTCCTGATGTGCAATCTGCGAAAAAGGTCGCGCAGATGGATGACAATGTTGATGATGCTGAAAAAGTCCTGGTCAATAGCCTGATCAGCCAGATGCGTGAATACCCGGAAACAATTGAAAACTGTATTCATGCTGTCAGCATTGCTCACAAGATCGAGCGGATCGCGGACCGGGTGACCAACATCGCTGAACGTATCGTTTTCTCGACCAGCGGCGAAGTTGTCGAACTGGGCTGAACTGACTCCTTACCGGACCGAACCATCATGCGACTAGACGTTTTCCTGGCAACCAAAAAAGGCCTCCTGATTGTCCTTGTCATTGCACTCCTGATACTGGCGCTGGTCATCTTCGCAGTTCCGTACGTCACGGCATAAGCCGGGGTCGCCGAGCTCCGGACAAAAAAACGCCTGCATGGACCGGAAGGAGACATGCAGGCGTACCAGTGAGTTCAATCTTCAGCGATTGGTATTCACTGCAAGGTTAACGACCAAGAGGAGGTTTGATCGTTTGTCATGACCACGATTTCCATGACGAATACACTCATGCAGGATGCATGCCAACCCTGAAATAGCAAGGCATGATGCCCCCCGGATGCCAGCAGGCCCGGAATCGCACCACGCGGGTGCAGCGCAATAGAGGGAATCACAAATGCAGTGCAGCAGTGGGCATATCAGGCTGGCAGAGACTTGTTTTTTTGTGGCACATATATTGCATCTCACTATACTGACTGAAGGCGAGCGTATGCATCCATGACACATCCACCGGAGGACTACAGGACAAACGGAGCCTGGGACGAGTTGATCGATTCCCGGGGTCAACCACGGCCGCACGCAAGGCGTCTCATGCAGTATCTCTCGTCTCTGGATGACAAGGAGTTGCTGTCACGCAAGGTCGCTTCGGAGATTGCAATCCGGGAGATGGGCATCTCTTTCACTGTTTACACCGAGGGCGGCAATATCGATCGTGCCTGGCCCTTCGACATCATCCCGCGCATTATCGAACTTTCCGAATGGCGACGTATCGAGGACGGACTCAAGCAGCGACTCACGGCGCTCAACCTCTTCATCAACGATATTTACAACGAGCAGGAGATCCTCAAGGAGAAGATCGTTCCTGCCGACCTGATCCTCAATTCGCGCAACTATCTCGAACCCTGCAGGGGCGTGACACCTCCCTATGGCGTCTGGGCCAACATCTGCGGCAGTGATCTCGTGCGCGACAGTGACGGCG
>JASFPB010000236.1:0-4004 GCA_050116235.1 Chromatiales bacterium
TTTCACTCGCTCGAGGATCGTATCGTCAAGCGCTTCTTCAGGAAGCACTCCTCACCGCCGAAGCTGCCAAAAGGGGTGCCGGTCATGGCGAGTGAGGAGACAACTGTGCTGAAACTGGTTGGCAAGTCGCTTGCGCCCTCTGCGCAGGAGCTGGCGACCAACCCCAGGGCGCGCAGCTCGCGTCTGCGTATTGCAGAGCGGACAGCATGACGCGGGGGCAGCTTGCTCTTTTACTCATCCTCGCTGTCGCGACCGGCTGGACCGGGCTCGAGGTGGTGCAGTCGCAACATCTCAGTCGCCAGTTGTTTGCGGAGCGTGAACGGCTGCGTGTCGAGGCGGATGAGCTGACCGTGACCTGGGGGCAGCTGCAGGTTGAACTTGCCACCTTTGCAGATTACGGAAGAGTCGAGAAGCTGGCCCGCGAAAAACTGGGCATGCGCGCTCCGCGCATGGATGAAATGCAGGTGCTTGGAACACGATGAGTGCGAGGAAAAAAAGACAGCGCAAGGCCAAGGCCATGCAGGCGCAGAAGACAAGGCAGGTCAAGCCCGCCTTCAGGCTGCGTCGTCATATCGTCGTGGCCTTGATGTGCTGTACAGCGGTCGCCCTCATCGCCGGCGCCTGGTACCAGCAGGTATTCCGCACGGATTTTCTGACGCAGATGGGGCAGCAGAAGCATCTCGGCTATGTGGATATTCCGGCACGCCGCGGACGTATTTTCGATCGAAACGGCGAAGTTCTGGCAGTGAGCACACCCGTGGACTCCATCTGGGCCAATCCCTCGCGCCTGAAGGATGACAACGAGGTTATTCGGGAGGTTGCCGGGGTCATGGGGATCGATAACGATGAGTTGTTCGACAGGATCGCGCGTCACAGTAACAGAAAGTTTCTCTATCTCGATCGCTGGCTCGAGCCGGGAAAGGCGCGTGCTATCCAGGCGAAGTTCGAAGACCGCGGTATCAAGGGAGTCGGTCTCGTGCGTGAGTATCGCCGTTTTTACCCTGCCGGCGAGTTTTTTGCCCATGTCATCGGCTTCGCCGGCAGTGATGACCGCGGGCAGGAAGGGCTCGAGTTGCAATATGAAGAGAAGCTGGGGGCAGTGAACGGGCGCAAGCTCGTCCTGCGCGATGCCAAGCGTCACCTTCTCGAGGACGTCGAGAGCATCAAGCAGCCCCGGGCCGGCCGGGACCTGCATCTCAGTCTCGATCGTCGCCTGCAGTTCTATGCCTACCGGGCGCTCAAAAAAGCTGTCAGGCAACACAAGGCGAAAGCCGCAACCCTCGTGACGCTCGACGTGCAAACCGGCGAGGTGCTTGCGATGGTCAGCCAGCCCTCCTTTAACCCGAATGGCAGTCGCAGCAACAAGGGCGGACGCCTGCGTAATCGTGCAATCGTGGATACTTTCGAGCCGGGCTCGACCATGAAGCCTTTCACGGTTGCAACAGCCATGGATCTTGGCTACATCACCGAGAAGACGACCATTGACCTCAGCAAGGGATTCATCAAGGTCGGTAGAAGGACTGTCAAGGACCCGAAACGCTATGGTGTCATCGATCCTGCCGGTATCTTGCTCAAGTCGAGCAATGCCGGCTCGGCGACGATTGCCCTGAAGATGCCGCAGGAAAAATACTGGCAAATGCTCGACAGGCTCGGATTCGGGCACGAAGCCGGGGTGAAATTTCCTGCCGAGGCGCGGGGGCGGCTTAATCACCATGCGAACTGGGCGACGATCGATCATGCCAACCTTGCTTTCGGTTATGGCATTTCCGTCTCTGCATTACAGCTCGCACAGGCCTACAGCATTATCGCTGCTGACGGTATCAGGCGGCCCGTGTCCCTGCTCAAGGTCAGCGAGCCTGTCGAAGGCGAGCGCATCCTTTCGAAGCAGACGACTGTGAAGCTCCGCCGAATGATGGAGGGGGTCGTCACCACGGAGGGCACGGCACCGAAGGCGGCGGTCAGTGGCTATCGTGTTGCCGGCAAGACGGGTACCGTCAAGAAACTGGGAAAGAACGGCTACGAGGATAAGAAATACCGGTCGCTCTTCGCGGGCATGGCGCCGGCCACCAATCCGCGTCTCGTGACGGTCGTTGTCTTCGATGAGCCGCGCGGCAAGGAATACTACGGCGGTCTCGTTGCGGGGCCGGTCTTCTCGGAAGTGATGGAGCATGCCCTGCGATTGCTCAATGTAAAGCCTGACAGCAAGGAAGCAGTGGACGGTCTGCAGATGGCTGCAGTGGCGGGTGCAGGATGATGCCGGCATACACATACAGCAAGGGCCGGATGCTGCATCGCCTGCTCGAGGGCGTTGTGGAGACCGCACCTTCATTACCGGTCAGCGACATAACCCTCGATAGCCGGCGGGTGACACCGGGGGCACTATTCGTGGCGCTCTCCGGTACACGGGTTCACGGCCTGCAATTTGTCGACCAGGCGCTCGCCAATGGTTGTTGCGCGGTTCTCGCCGAGCCCGACGGAGATTGGAGCAGGCAACGCATCGAGGCGCTCGAGCTGCCCGTTCCTGTGATCATCATCCAGGATCTGAAGTTTCGTATCGGCATGATTGCCTCGCGCTTTTGCGGCGAGCCATCCGGCAAACTCAAGATCATCGGCTACACGGGAACCAACGGCAAAAGCAGCTGTGTCTGGCTGACAGCGGGCGTGCTCGAGAATTGCGTCATGATCGGTACCATGGGCAACGGCCGCCCCGGTCGCCTGCAGAAAGCGACCCACACGACGCCGGATGCCATTACGCTGCAGAAGATGCTGGCGGCATACCGCAAGGATGGTATGTCGGCAGTCGCCATGGAGGTCTCTTCCCATGCACTCGACCAGGGGCGCATCGATGGCGTCATGGTGGACATCGCCGTCTTCACGAACCTGACGCGGGATCATCTCGACTACCACGGTTCGATGGAAGCCTATGGCGCGGCCAAGAAGCGCCTCTTCTCGCTACCAGGTATCAGCAAATACGTCATCAACATCGATGACCCCTTCGGAGAACAGCTGGCAAAAGAGCTCTGCAGCGAGCAAAAGTGCCTCACCTTCGGTATTGAAAATACCTCTGCCGAACTCCTTGCGACCAATATCAGGTTGCACAACAGGGGGTTGTCGCTCGATTTCGTCTGGCGTGATCAGGAGGCGCACCTCGATTCGCGTTTCATCGGACGGTTCAATGTCGAGAACCTGCTGGCTGTGACCGGTGCACTGCTCAGTGCGGGGGTTCCGCTGCAGCAGGTCGTCAGGCGTCTGGCGCAGGTCCCGCCTGTGCCGGGGCGCATGGAGCAGTTCGGGCTGGCCCCGGAGCCGCAGGTCGTCGTCGATTATGCCCATACACCTGACGCGCTGAAAAACGCCCTCGAAGCCGCGCGCGAGCATTGCCGGGGACGGCTGGTCTGCCTCTTCGGTTGCGGCGGCGACCGTGACCGCGGCAAGCGGCCGCTCATGGGGGAAATTGCCGAAAGCCTTGCGGACCAGGTGATCCTGACCGATGACAATCCGCGTTCCGAGAATGGCGATGCCATCATCGCGGAGATCCGCTCCGGCATGCAGGGTGATCCGCTCGTCGAGCGCGATCGCGAGGCAGCTATCCGGCTGGCTTTCACCCGGGCCGGCGAGGATGATCTCGTGCTCATTGCCGGCAAGGGGCACGAGGACTACCAGATCAACGGGGACGAGATACGCCATTTCTCCGATCGCGAGACTGTCGAGGCGATCCTCGCGGAGATGCGGACATGATCAGTTTCAGCGTCAGCGAAGCCGCAGGAGTCCTCGGGGCGAAACAGATCAATGGAGATGCCCGCTTCGACCGTGTCAGCAGTGATACGCGCACACTCGAGGGCGCTGTCCTCTTCGTGGCGATACCGGGCGAGCGCTTCGACGGGCACGACTATGTCGCCGCCGCCGCAGAAAAAGGGGCTGTCGCGGCACTCGTCGACCACGAGGTGGATGTGGACCTGCCGCAGATCATCTGCAGCAACGTCATACATGCTTTTGGCGAACTG
>JASFPB010000237.1:0-4002 GCA_050116235.1 Chromatiales bacterium
CCTGCGCCCGGACCAGGTGAGCCTCAACCAGGGTGTCGTTCGCGTCACGGGCAAGGGCGGCAAGGAACGGCTCGTACCGCTCGGTGAGGAGGCGGCCGACTGGCTGCAGCGCTTTGTCAGGGGCGCGCGCGAGGATTTGCTCAGGGGGCAGGCCTGTGAAGCACTCTTTCCGACGCGCCGCGGCAAGGGAATGACGCGCCAGGCCTTCTGGTACCGCATCAAGCAACATGCAGCGACCGCCGATATCCGCGGCCATCTCTCACCCCACACCCTGCGGCATGCTTTCGCGACGCACCTTGTCAATCACGGCGCCGACCTGCGCGTGGTCCAGATGCTTCTGGGCCACAGCGACCTCTCCACCACCCAGATCTATACCCATGTCGCCCGTGAGCGGCTCGAGGGGCTCTACCGGAAGCATCATCCGAGGGCGTAGAGACCCGCTCGCGATTTATGCAATAATTGCGCCTTCCTTCGTCCCCTGCCGGGGCCACAGATTCTGCTCGGTACATGCAAGATGAAAATCAAGATGAACATTCTCGGTGCGGCCACCGCTGCCCTGATGCTGGCATTCAGCACCACCGCCTTCGCTGATGCACTTCCGGATGACGAACTCAAAAAGCGCATCTCCTCCGTGCTTGGACAGCTCGAGGTCAAGTCAGTCAAGACAACGCCGATTCCCGGCATCAAAGAGATCATCGTCGGCTCGGATGTGCTCTACGCCACGGAGGATGGCAAGCACGTCATCCAGGGAAGCATCTATAACATCGAGGACGGCATTGTGGATGTCACCGAGGCGAGCCGCAGCGCCCTGCGCAACGAGCTCATGGCCGCGGTGACAGACGAGCAGACCGTCATTTTCGGCAAGGATGATCTCGAGGACACCATCACTGTCTTCACCGATATCGATTGCCCCTACTGCGTCAAGCTGCACAACGAGATGGAGCAGTACAACTCTGCGGGTATCCGCGTGCGCTATCTCTTCTTCCCGCGTGCGGGCGTTGGCAGTCCGAGTTTCGCCAAGGCGATTTCCGTCTGGTGCTCGGACGACAGGGAAGATGCACTGACACTGGCCAAGAACGGCGCGCCGGTCGACCCCCGGACCTGCGACAACCCGGTGCAGGACCACTACAACCTCGGACGCGAGGTGGGCGTCACGGGCACACCTGCGATCATGCTTGAGAGCGGCGAGTTGCTGCCGGGCTACATTCCGGCAGACAAGCTCAAGACGCTGATCAAAAAGAGCAAGCAGAGCTGACATCCCAGGCCAACACCTGAATAAAACCGGCAACTGCCGGTTTTTCTCTCCCAGGGCGGGTGTGATACTGCACTTTCACAACAGCCTCAATTCGGTCCCGAGTTGCAGGGCCGGACTTCATTCAGGAGAGACGAGATGAAAAATGTCGGTTCCGCGGATCGCGTTATCCGCTTGCTGCTTGGTCTTGTGATTATCGGTGTCGGTTTCTACTACCAGAGCTGGTGGGGTGCGATAGGCATCGTGCCGATCTTCACGGCGCTCATCGGCTGGTGCCCGGCCTACCTCCCTTTCGGTATCAGCACCTGTTCGACCAGGAAATGAACCAGCGGGGCCCGGATCATTTTCCGGGCCGCTTTTCCCGAACCGGTCCCTTCTCTCCCTCTCCGCAGAGGCTACGCCCCGTCCGCGAACCTGCCGGGATTCAGGCTGGTTGCCGGGGTTTTTCAGCCAGCAGCGAAGCCAGCTGCAGCGGAAGCGCTGCAAGGGCGCCCGCGAGCAGGCCGAGCAGGTGAGCCTCGTAGATCACCGCTGCATCGATCAGCTCCATGCTGACGCTCTCGCCCCCGGACCAGATTTCCCAACCGACCTTGGCGACGAGCAGCACGACCAGGATTTTCGACAGCGGCTCGCGCAGGCCGATAAGCGCGCCTGTCATGAGCAGTCCATGCAAAACGCCTGAAAAGCCGACATACCAGCCAATCTGCGGGAAGAGCAGCAGGATCCCGAAGCTGATGAAGAGGGCGTTCCAGAGCACACAACAGCCCAGCAACCAGAGTTTGCCGAAAACCGGAAACAGCAGCAGCGTGATCAGCAGGGCGGCACTGTTCATGATCATGTGTGGCCAGTTGGTATGCACCAGGTGCCCTGTCAAGAGGCGATACCACGCCTGATCCTGCAGCGTTGTCGAGAGTAGTCGCAGATCGACTCCGTTCTGCTGCAGCAGTTGCGCGATTGCAAAAATTGCGACGAACAGTAGCAGCGAAACAATGACCCTGCTCCTAATCACCGCTGATCTCCTTGAGCTTGTAGAGCAGGTCGAGCGCCTCGCGCGGCGTCAGGCTGTCAGGATCGATTTCATCAAACGCCTCATGCAGCGGGTCGGCCTCTTTCTGCTTGCAGGGATCGCTGTTGAAGAGCGAAAGCTGGTTGCTCGCGGATTGCTCGACTGCGGCCTGTTCCAGCTCTTGCAGGCGTCTGCGTGCGCGGCTGATGACGGGACGCGGTACACCGGCAAGTTGCGCCACCTGCAGGCCATAGCTCTGGTTTGCCGGTCCCGACTTGACGCTGTGCAGGAAGACGATGGAATCACCATGCTCTGTCGCGTCCAGGTGAACATTGGCGATTGCCGCCTGTTCTTCCGGGAGGGACGTGAGTTCGAAGTAGTGGGTTGCGAAGAGTGTGTAGGCGTGGATGCGGCTTGCGAGCTCCAGGGCACATGCCCAGGCGAGCGACAGGCCGTCGAAGGTGCTGGTGCCGCGGCCGATTTCATCCATGAGGACAAGAGAATGCTCGGTCGCGTTGTGCAGGATGTTGGCTGTCTCCTCCATCTCGACCATGAAGGTCGAGCGCCCGCCCGCGAGATCGTCCGAGGCGCCGATGCGCGAGAAGATACGATCCACGGGGCCGATTTGCGCGCTCTCTGCCGGCACGAAAGAGCCCGATGCCGCCATGAGAACGATGATGGCGGCCTGGCGCATGAAGGTCGACTTGCCGCCCATGTTGGGGCCCGTGATGATCAGCATGCGCGTGCTCTCGTCGAGCAGGGTGTCATTGGGTACGAAGGGGGAATCCGAGACCTGCTCCACGACCGGGTGGCGGCCGGCCATGATCCGGATGCCTGCTTCCTCGACCAGTTCGGGGCGATTCAGCCGCAGCGCCTGGGCCCGTTCGGCATGATTGCTGAAGAGATCCAGGGTGGCGACTGCTGTGGCAGTCTCCTTGAGTCCCGCTATGTCGACGGCAAGCCTGCCGAGCAGCTCCTCGTAGAGCAGTTTCTCCCGCGCCAGCGCCCGTTCGCGTGCGCTCAGCACCTGGTCCTCGAATTTCTTGAGCTCGGGCGTGATGTAGCGTTCGTTGTTCTTGAGCGTCTGGCGGCGGACATACTCCTCCGGGACGCTCTCGGCATGCAGCTTGCTGATCTCGATGTAGTAGCCGTGTACGCGGTTGTAACTCACCTTGAGCGTCTGGATGCCGGTACGCTCGCGCTCGCGCTGCTCCAGATCGAGCAGGAACTGGTCGGCGTTCTGCGACAGGTTGCGCAGTTCGTCGAGCTCGGTGTCGTAGCCCTGCGCGATGACACCGCCGTCGCGGATCAGCACGGGCGGATTGTCGAGAATCGCTTTCACCAGCAGCGCATGGAGCTCCGGGTGTCCCTGCAGTGGTTCGCGCAGTGCGGCAAGCGCCGGGCTCGCGGTGCTCTCGAGCTGGTTGTGGAGATCGGGAACCAGGCCGAGCGCCTCGCGCAGCACAGAGAGGTCCCTGGGACGGGCGCTGTGTAAAGCGATGCGCGCGATGATGCGCTCGATATCGCCGATGCCGCGCAGGATGTCCGAGAGCGAAACGAAGAGACCCGTCTGGAGCAGCTCCTCGATAGCATCCAGGCGCGCATTGACCTGGTCCCTGTCTCGCAGCGGGCGGTTGAGCCAGCGGCGCAGCAGGCGGCTGCCCATGACCGTTGCCGTGTTGTCGAGAATGCCGGCCAGCGTGTGGTGCACCTCGCCCGAGGCCGACTGCTCGATCTCGAGATT
>JASFPB010000238.1:0-3990 GCA_050116235.1 Chromatiales bacterium
TGTAATCAGCCAAATTCTACTCAACCGGAGGCCACGTGGCACGACCCGCACAATACGACCGCGACAAGATTCTCGACAAGGCCATGCAGACCTTCTGGGAGCATGGCTATTGCGCCACCAGTATGGCTACTCTGGTGCAGACCACCGATCTGAAGCCGGGAAGCCTGTACGCCGCATTCGAATCAAAGCAGGGGCTTTTTCTGGCAACCCTGGACCACTACGGCGCACGCAGTGCAGAGAGGCTTCGGACACACCTCGACGGCGCTGAATCACCCATTGAGGCCATCGAGACCTATTTCGACAAACTGGCTGATGATATTGAGAAGCGGCGCGGAAAGAGCAGCTGTTTTCTGGTGAACACAGTGCTGGAGCTGTCACAGCGAGACGCGAAGATCCGCAGGCGCATCAACCGGCATTTCAGCAACATCGAGTCGGCCTTCGTCGATGCCCTGCAGCATGCACGCACAATGGGCGAGCTGGCCAAGGACGCGGATTGCGAAGCGCTTGCGGCGTTCCTGATGAGCAATATCTGGGGGCTGCGCGTACTGGCAGGGACAGGGCCGTCGCCTGGACGTGCCAAACAGGTCGTGAGACTGATCAAAAAGACAATCAGGGGCTAACTCCATTCCGGGCATAAAGGTAGCTTTCAGCTCGAACAGGTTCTCCCAGGCGAGCCCTGCCCTTTTCTGTCACTGAAATCATAGGCCTGCATGAGATGCGGGCCTTTTTTGTGTCCGATGCACCATGGGACTATGGATTTTGGGAAGTCCTTTGGTGGGTTTTAGGCCTGGGGGCGCGATGGGGCTAGGGAACTGAAAAACTGCAAACCGTGTGAGGCCGAGATGAGATAAGCAAGAAAGCACCAGTCATGAACTGTTCACGTTCAGGGGAAGCTTACGGCGTTGCGGGAGGCGGGTGAAAGATGCTTTGAGGTGGAGGACAGATGAACACCTTGCGAAAAACGTCAAAAAGACCCAATACCAAGAAAATATCTTTCATCTATTGCGTTAGCTAAACCAACATTATCCGAAAATGATATTCCTCATAGAGAGCGAGCCCCAATCAAAGCCTTCATTTGAAAACCGTACGCTATCACTTTCATTTGTCGCACCGACCGCGTAAATCAAAGGAAGCCAATGGTCCGGTGTGGGATGAGCAAGTCGTGCATCGGCTGTATCTGGGTAGAGAGCCAACAGTGCTTCTATGTCGTGATCGACAACTGCTGCTCGTACGGCTTCATCAAACCGATGTGCCCAGTCAGGGATGTCAGCTCTACCAGTGCGCATTTGCCTGAATGCATTGGGCAAGTTGTGCACTATGTTACCGCTGGCCATGATCAAAATATTCTGCTTACGTAATGTCGCTAATTGAAGCCCAATCTCGAAATGGCCATGCACATCGAGTTTGCGATCAATACTGAGTTGAACAACAGGGATATCCGCCTCTGGGTACATCCCGACCAGCACTGACCAGATACCATGGTCAAGCCCCCAGTCATCGCTCAGCTTTATCTGATCTCTGCCAATTAACTCTTGAACAGACTTCGCCAATTCGGGATTACCGGGAGCTGGATACTGAACCTTGTAAAGCGCTTCTGGAAAACCGCCAAAGTCATGAATAGTTGGTGGCTGTTTATTGGAGGTCAGGTAAGTACCATCCACATACCAATGTGCGGATATCGCCAGGATAGCTACCGGCTTTGGACTATCATCCCGCAGCGCAGCAAAACCTTTACTCCAGCGATTGTCCTCTATCGCATTCATGGGAGAGCCGTGACCAACAAACATCACAGGCATTCGGTCACGGCTCTTTGCAGCTAGCGCATCGTATTCCATAGTTTCATTCACCAACCTGATCTATGCGATCTTACTGGCAATGATTTGATCAATCGAAGCCCGCCCCGCGCCACTGATGATCAGGGACATGGATGCGGCGAGTAATGCAAGGCCAAACTCGTAGCCATCATTACTCATGAATAGCCCATTGCCGATATGCACGGCAAAGATGGCCACAAGCATGGTGAAGGCAAGAACTGTCGCTGCAGGCCGAACCAGCAAGCCCAGGATTAGCGCAATACCACCAAAAAACTCTGCACTACCCGCAAGTAATGCCATTAGATAGCCTGGATTCAGGCCAATTGAGTCCATCCATTGTCCGGTTCCTTGCAGGCCGTAGCCACCGAAGGCGCCAAATAATTTTTGTGCACCATGTGCGATGAAGATAATGCCAACCGGAATGCGCAAGGCCAGTTGGGCGAAACTTGTCTCAGTGGAAACAACACGTTTGATCAAAGTATTCATAATGTCACCTGTAATAAGTAAGGAGTATTGGGTAAAAGACCTCGTTTAAGCGGCCCCTGAGTGATTACCCGGGGCACGGTTCAAACTTTACTTATCTCGCTTAATGAGATAAATAAGCATTATTGAAATACTTAGTTTCTATTTTTGTAACAATGGATCGACTCAAGGAAATGCAGACATTCACCGCAGTAGTGGACGCCGGTAGCTTCGTGAAAGCTGCTGAGATATTGGGTATGTCTAAGGCCGCTGTGTCGCGCTATGTTGCGGATCTGGAAGCACGTCTGGGAGTGCGATTGCTGCATCGCACTACACGAAAGTTATCACTTACTGAAGAAGGGTCTGTGTTCAATCTCCGCTGTCGTGAATTACTTTCCGGTGTCGAGGAAGCGGAGGCAGAGGTCTCATCGCGTGCCGGCGAAGCGCAAGGACTTTTACGGGTGAATGTCCCGGTGACTTTTGGTATTAAACACCTCGCCTCACTCTGGGACAGGTTTCACATACAACATCCCCAGGTACGCTTCGATGTGACATTGTCCGATCGAATTGTGGACGTTGTAGAAGAGGGATATGACCTGGCAATTCGTATTGCTGAGCTGCCCAGTTCATCTTTGATCAGTAAACGACTCGCAAGCACACGTATTATCCTTTGCGCGTCACCAGAATATCTGGCACTACACGGCAAGCCCACGCATCCAGCAGAGCTAAGAGATCATGCGACGATTGCATACAGTTACTGGTCTACCCCGGATACCTGGCAATTCGATGGCCCTGAGGGTCCAGTCAATGTCACGATAAAACCCTGGATCAGAACCAACAATGGAGATACGAATCGAGCCATTGCGCTTGCGCATCAGGGAATAATATTACAACCCTCGTTTCTGATCGGAGATGATCTTGCTAGTGGAAGGCTCGTTGAATTACTGCCCGAATACCGTTCGATTGAACTGGGCATTTATGCGATTTACCCGACGCGCAAATACATAGCACCCAAAGTGCGTGCGTTGGTCAATTTTCTAGCGCTGCAGTTTTCCGTTTTAAATGATTCAGATTGGGTAACGCCATGATGTCCACTGTTTTCAGTGAGGAGTCATCCACCTATCGATGTTAGCCAACCCCTCCCAGTTCCCCAGGATTTCAGTTCCCCAGGTTTTAAGGCTGCCCTCCCCACCCCCTCGAAGCTCGGTTGAGACAGGTTCGGTCAGACCGGCATGCACCGGGAGCCATCCAAAGAAACCTTTACGATTCTTCAACTTGCAGACCCCTAAAGAAACTGTTCCTTGTGCTCATAACCCTTTGGTCCGGGGTTCAAGCCCCTGACGGCCCACCACATTTTCTCTCACGTAAATCATAGGCTTGCATCACATGCGGGCTTTTTTGTGCCCGAGGCACCAAGGGACTATGGATTTTGGGGAGTCCTTTGATGGGTTTCATTGGATGACGGTTGAGGGGCGGGAAGCTGAAATCCTGGAAAGCTGAAAAGCCGGGACTTATGGGGTTTGGGTAAAGCCTGCCAGAAAACTCCAATCACTATTTCCATTCGGAAAGGGATCAGGCCAGCAGGGTTAAAGAGACTTTCAAGCCGAGATTTAATAGAATTTCGATTACAAAAAAACCACCAAATACCCAAAGTGGAGATGGCTTAAGATGAATGAACCTGCTTTCATTTACACCCGTGATCTGTGTGATCGTT
>JASFPB010000239.1:0-3981 GCA_050116235.1 Chromatiales bacterium
ATGAACAGCAGTCCGAGAACCAGTATCAGGAGCCGTAATTCGCCGGAAGTCATCTCGATCCTCTAAGAGTCGCTACATGGCAGCCATCTGGGCCGCCTCCTCCACGTCGACAGATACCAGGCGCGAGACGCCCGGTTCATGCATGGTAACACCCTGCAGCTGATTCGCCAGTTCCATGGTGATCTTGTTGTGGGTAATAAAGATGAACTGTACGGTTTCCGACATCTGCCTGACCATGTCGCAAAAGCGGCCGACATTGGCATCATCAAGCGGTGCATCGACCTCGTCAAGCATGCAGAATGGCGCAGGGTTCAGGCGGAAGATGGCGAATACCAGCGCGACTGCGGTGAGTGCCTTCTCGCCGCCGGACAAAAGCTGGATGCTGGAGTTGCGTTTTCCCGGTGGCCGCGCCATGACACTGACACCCGTGTCCAGCAGGTCCTCCCCGGTCAATTCGAGAACAGCCTGCCCGCCTCCGAAGAGAACCGGGAACAGCTCCTTGAAGCCGCTGTTGACCATCTCGAAGGTGTCCTTGAAGCGTGTTCGTGTCTCCCGATCGATTTTCCGGATTGCATCCTCGAGCGTCTCGAGCGCACTGACGACGTCCTCATGCTGCTTCTGCAGGTACTCCATCCGCTCGGACTGCTCCTTGAACTCGTCGATTGCAGCGAGGTTGATCGGGCCAAGCCGCTGGATGCGCGCACCAAGCGTCTCGACTTTCTGCTGCCACTCGTCAAGATTTGCCTCTGTAGGCAGTGTCTCCTCGAGTTCCTTGCGATCATAGGAAGCTTCGCGCATCTGCTCCTCGAGGGTGCGAGCACGCACGACGAGTTCCTGGCGATGCATCCGCAACTTCTCGAGCCTGGAACGCTCATCCTGCACTTTCTGCTCAACCTGGTGGCGTTGCTGCTCCGTCGCGCGCAGTTCGCTGTCTATGGTTTCGAGGGCTTTGCGAGCCCCTGCAAGCTCGTTCTCTATCACAAGCCGCGACTGCAACTGTTTCTCCAGTGTTTCCTGCTGTTGCCTGAGTGGCAGATTGCTGCCATCGAGCTGTTCACTGAGCGCTGCACGGCGGGCAGTCATCTGTTCAAGCTGCGCCTTCATGCGCTGCTGACCCTGGCTCAGTGCTTCCTGTTGCGAGCGCAATGCTTCTGTCCTGAGCGCAAGTTCATGGTAGGCCTGGCGTCTCGCCTGGGCATCCTGGCGAGTCGACTGGACCTTGTCGCGCAACTCGTCACGTTGCCGCTCCAGCTCGGAACGGCGACTATCCATGGTTTCAGTGACACCGAGCGCTTCATGCAGCTTGTGTCGGGACGCTTCAGCTGTGGATTTACCGGTCTCGATCTGCTGCTCGAGCTCTTTGCGCTCTTCCAGAAGTGATTCCAGCCGGTTCCGGAGGTGCTCCAGGCGCGTGCGCTTGCCGCTAAGACGCGAGCGAATGTCCGAGAGTTCACGGTTGAGTTCGTTGAATGCCTGCTGACGCTCTTCACGCTGCTGCTCACTCTGGCGAAGTTGCTCGCGAGCATTCTCGAGTTGCTGCTGCTGACTCCCGATCTGCTCCTCGAGTCGGGATTGACTGGCAGTCAATCGACGGATCTCTTCCTGTCGCTCGAGCACACCTCGCTGGGCACCCTGCTCGGTGCCAAACCGCACCCAGTTCTGACCGACCCAGACACCCTCCCGGGTGATCAGCGATTCACCGCTGGCGAGGGATCGCCTGCGCGACATGGCTTCGCTGAAAGATTCGGCGATACGCACATGACCGAGCAGGGCCGTCAGGTCCAGGCTGCCGTTCACTTTGTGCAACAGGCTGTCCTGCGAAGCGTCCACCGTACTGTCGGCAGGCGAGATCAGTTCGACCATTCCTTCTTCAAGCGTATCGATAATCGCCTGGTACTCCTCGAGACCCTCTACGCAGACAGCCTGGAGATGATGACCGAGCACTGTTTCCAGCGCATTACGCCATTCATGATCGACATCGATCTGCTCGGCCAGGCGCCTTGCATTCGCGAGGCCGTGGCTATCGAGCCATTGCTGACTCTGCTCGTCCTCGGACATGGCCGCCTGCTGCAATGCCTCGAGCGAGGAGAGGCGTCCGGTGTCACTCTGCAGTTGTCCGCGCAACTCGTCGAGACGGTTGCTGATTTCTGCCTGTTGCTCTCGCTGCTCGGTGATCTGCTGACGCGTCGCATCGAGCGCGGCCTGCAGCTGCTCTGTTCCGGCAGACTTCTCTGACTCCTGCTGCTCCAGTTTGGAAATCTCGGTTTCAAGTTCCGGTTGATGCAAGCGCTCGCTCTCTTCGCGGTTTTGCTGGATCCGCCGCAGTAGCTGCTGCTCCTGCTCTTCGAGATGATTGATGCGTGTGCGTTCGATCTGTGCTTCCTGCGCAGGTTTGTTTGCCTGCTGGTTGAAGCTATCCCACTGGATCTGCCACTCCTGGTAGGCCTGCTCTGCCTGGGCAAGCTGTTCGAGAACCTGGTGCTCCGCTTCACGCAACTGCTCGAGCTCGGGCAGCTGCTGTTCGAGCGTCTCCGTGATCTCCAGCAGGCGTTTTTCGTCGCCTGTCAGCTCCTCGCTGACCTGGTTGAAACTCGCCTCTATCTGGTGAAGGTCGTCCTGCTGTTTCTGCCGGGTTTCACGGGCGTATTGAATCGACTGCTCGAGGCGGGCAATCTCGGAACCCAGCGCGTAGTAACGTCCCTGTACCTTGTTGAATTCATCGTTGGCATCGGTGTGCGCCGCGCGCTTCTCCTCGATGCCGGCCTCGAGTTCGCGCTGTGTCGTTGTCGCCGCCTCGAGCCTGTTTTCCTGCTCGGCCAGCTTGCGTTCTCCCTGCTGCATCTCCTCGTCGAGTGCCTTCCAGCGGAGCAGCAGAAGTTCACCCTTGAGTTCACGCTCCTCTGCCTTCCATGTCTTGTATTTCTCGGCTGTCGCGGCCTGGCGCTCGAGATGCTTGAGCTGCTTGGAGACCTCCTCGATGAGGTCTTCCAGGCGGTCAAGGTTCTCGCGAGTATGCTTTATGCGGTTCTCTGTTTCGCGACGGCGTTCCTTGTACTTGGAGATCCCTGCAGCCTCCTCGAGATAAACACGCAGGTCTTCGGGCCTGGCCTCGATGATCCGGGAGATCATGCCCTGTTCGATAATGGAGTAGCTGCGTGGGCCAAGACCCGTGCCAAGGAAAAGATCCGTGATGTCGCGACGGCGGCAGCGGACATTGTTCAGAAAATAGTTCGACTGGCCGTCCCTGCTGACCTGACGCTTGACGGAAATCTGTGAATAACTGGCGTACTGGCCACCCGCGCTGCCGTCGCTATTGTCGAAGATCAGTTCGATGGAAGCGGTGCCGACCGGTTTGCGGCTGGTTGAACCATTGAAGATGACATCCGCCATCGACTCCCCGCGGAGCATCTTGGCCGAGCTCTCCCCCATCACCCAGCGCACGGCATCGATGATGTTCGACTTGCCACAGCCGTTCGGACCAACAACACCGACAAGATTTGTCGGGAATTCGGCAGTCGTGGGATCAACGAAGGATTTGAATCCGGCGAGTTTAATCTTTTCTAGACGCATGGGGCGCTAGGATACTGAAGAAAGGGCACTTCGTCTATGCTCGAATTATTCTATATAAATAATATATGTTATTGTTTTTATTGTACTTATTTTTTTTCAAAAAGGTGTAGTTATCGACACGGCGAAAAGCATGAAACGCCCCTCCCTCTGCGAAATATCTGTTCAATTCCGTATCAACATCCGCCAGAGGTACATTTTTCGTATAATAGTGCCCTTTCACGATTCGCCTGAAACCGACGCTCATGTCAACGAAACCAAGCAAAGCGCTGGAAACATTCGACAATCCCCGGCCTGAACTCGATTACACCATTCGTATCACGATGCCGGAATTCACCTGTCTCTGTCCGAAGACCGGCCAGCCCGATTTTGCCGAACTGCTTCTCGAGTATGTACCGGACAGCAAATGCGTCG
>JASFPB010000240.1:0-3974 GCA_050116235.1 Chromatiales bacterium
GCTTCAGGATACGAAATGCAGCCCCTCGTCGCCAAGCTCGACCCTGACGCTGCTGCCAGGCGGAAAGTGCCCCGCAAGGATTTCCTGTGCCAGCGCATTCTCGAGTTGCTGGCGGATGGCGCGTTTTAGCGGTCGCGCCCCGTAGACCGGGTCGAAACCGGCCTCACCGAGATGATCGAGCGCCCCGGTGGTGAGCTCCAGCGTAATATCGCGCTCGGCGAGTCGACGCTTGAGATAGTCGATCTGGATCTCCGCAATGGCGCGAATCTGTTCTTTCGCGAGCGGATGGAAGACCACGATCTCGTCGAGCCGGTTGATGAACTCCGGCCGGAAGTGGCGACCGACGACCTCCATGACAGCGTTTTTCATCTCGTCGTATTGCGACTCGGTTGCCATTGTCTGGATGATGTCAGAGCCGAGGTTCGAGGTCATGACGATGACCGTGTTGCGAAAATCGACCGTACGCCCCTGCCCGTCTGTCAGGCGCCCGTCATCGAGCACCTGCAGCAGGATATTGAAGACATCCGGGTGTGCCTTCTCCACTTCGTCGAGCAGGATCACCGAGTAGGGCCGGCGGCGGACCGCCTCGGTCAGGTAGCCGCCCTCCTCGTAACCGACATAGCCCGGAGGGGCGCCAATCAGCCGCGCAACGGAGTGCTTCTCCATGAATTCCGACATATCGATACGCACCATGGCCTCCTCTGTGTCGAAGAGGAATTCGGCCAGTGACTTGCAAAGCTCGGTCTTGCCGACACCGGTCGGACCAAGAAAGAGGAATGAGCCGTTCGGACGATTGGGATCCGACAGTCCGGCGCGCGAGCGGCGAATCGCATTCGAAACCGCCACCACAGCCTCGTTCTGACCAATGACGCGCTTTCCGAGCTCCTGCTCCATCTGCAACAGCTTCTCGCGCTCGCCCTCGAGCATCTTCGAGACAGGGATACCGGTCCAGCGAGAGACCACCTCGGCGATCTCTTCCTCGCTGACCTTGTTGCGCAGCAACTGCGTCTCCTGCTGCTCGGCCTCGTCAGCTTTCTGCAGCCGGGACTCGAGCTCGGGAATACGGCCGTACTGTAACTCGGACATGCGCTGCAGGTCGCCTGCACGGCGAGCGGTTTCAAGCTCGGTCCGCGCCTGGTCGAGTTCCTCCTTGATGTGTGTCGTGCCCTGCACGGCCGCTTTCTCGGCCTTCCAGATCTCCTCGAGGTCGGAGTACTCCTTCTCGAGGCGCATGATCTCTTCCTCGAGATCAGCAAGCCGTTTCTTTGAAGCCTCGTCGGACTCCTTCTTGAGTGCCTCGCGCTCGATCTTGAGCTGGATCAGGCGACGCTCGAGACGATCCATCTCTTCGGGTTTGGAATCTATCTCCATGCGGATACGCGATGCTGCCTCGTCGATAAGATCGATGGCCTTGTCCGGAAGCTGACGATCCGTGATGTAACGGGTCGAGAGGGTCGCAGCAGCGACGATCGCCGGGTCCGTGATCTCGACGCCATGATGTACCTCATAACGCTCCTTGAGACCGCGCAGAATCGCGATGGTGTCCTCGACACTCGGCTCGTCGACGAGCACTTTCTGGAAGCGGCGTTCAAGGGCAGCGTCTTTCTCGATGTACTTGCGGTACTCATCAAGCGTGGTCGCGCCGATGCAGTGCAGTTCGCCACGCGCCAGTGCCGGCTTCAGCATGTTGCCCGCATCCATGGCGCCCTCGGCCTTGCCGGCGCCGACCATGGTATGGATCTCGTCGATGAAGAGAATGATGTTTCCTTCGGACTTGGCGACATCATTGAGCAACGCCTTGAGGCGCTCCTCGAACTCGCCACGAAACTTGGCACCCGCCAGCAACGCCCCGAGGTCAAGCGACAGCAGGCGCTTGCCCTTGATGCCCTCCGGGACCTCGCCGTTGACGATGCGCTGCGCAAGCCCCTCGACGATGGCTGTCTTGCCGACACCGGGCTCCCCGATGAGTACGGGGTTGTTCTTGGTGCGTCGCTGCAGTACCTGCACGGCGCGACGAATTTCCTCGTCACGCCCGATGACCGGGTCGAGCTTGCCCTGCTCGGCACGCTCGGTCAGATCGATAGTGTATTTCTCCAGCGCCTGGCGCTGATCCTCTGCGTTCGGATCATTGACGGCCTGGCCACCCCGCATCTGCTCGATGGCTTCCTCGAGCGCACCTTTCGCGGCGCCGGCATCACGCAACAGCTTTCCAAGCTCGCCTTTCTCCTCGAGCGCAGCCAGCAGAAAAAGCTCGCTGGAGATGTACTGGTCATTGCGCTGCTGGGCCAGTTTGTCTGTCTGGTTCAGCAATCGGCCAAGGTCGTTCGAGACATGCACATCACCTTCCGAGCCCTGCACGGACGGCAGACGATCGAGCATGACACCCAGACCGGAACGCAGCTGGTTGACGTTCACGCCGGATTGCGTGAGCAAGTGCCTTGCCGTGCCGCCCTCCTGGTCGAGCAGCGCGACCAGCAGGTGCACCGGTTCGATGAACTGGTGATCACGACCAACGGCGAGGCTCTGCGCATCCTGCAGCGCCAGCTGGAATTTGCTTGTCAGTTTGTCCATTCGCATAGTGGATATTCCGAATCTCTGAAATTACTTCACCGGATATAGGGGTATTGCATGGCGTTTCAAGCCGTGTTGAGCAGTTGCTCCATGCGCTCCATCAACTTGGTATGACTTTTTCCTGCCGGGTCGATTGGCGGGTAGACCCGTACGCGGGCGTGCCCTCGCATCACCAGCGCCGGCAGGATATGGCCCGCTCCCACAACCCCCTCGATGATCGCGGGGTGGATAACACAACCGGCCCGGGCCGCGAGCCTGGCGGCGCCTCCCTTGAGGCGTCGTGGCGGATCGTCGGGCAGGTGAATTCTGCCGTGGGGGAAGAGCGCCACGACCTCACCCTGCTCGAGTGCAGTGATGGCATCACGCAACGCCTTTTCCGGACGCCCCGCACGATCCACCGGGATGCAGCCGATAGCACGGAACAGCCAGGTCAATCCCGGCCAGTTGTAATGCTCTCGCGCGATCATGAAGCGCAGCGGACGATTGGATATGGCGATCAGCAGCAGGGCATCAAGTCCGGAGAGGTGATTTGCGACGACCAGTGCAGGTCCGCTGGCTGGCAGCTCGAACGGATCATGCACCAGACGATGAAACTTCAGGCAGAAGAGCCGGTTCAATCCCTCGAGCCAGTTCAGCCAGCGGTTGCCATAGTCTGTGCGATGGTAGCGCTGCACGACGACAATGGCACGCCAGGCCATGAACAGCAACAGGAGAAGCGAAGCCGCGAGCAACCAGTCGGACAAGGTTCACTCCATCCAGATGAGTGTCGCCATGCGTCCGGTGACACCGTCACGGCGGTAGGAAAAGAAGCGCTTGCTGTCACTGAAGGTGCAGAAACCGCCGCCGTGGATCTGCCTGAGACCAGCGGCCGCGAGACGGATGCGCGCCAGTGCGTAGATATCGGCAAGCCAGTGACCGGGACGCGATTGCCTGAAGGCGTCTGCCGATTCGGAGTGCACCGAGACAAAGGCATCATGCACCTCGTCGCCAACCTCGAATGCCTGCGGACCGATGGCCGGGCCGAGCCAGGCGAAGATGTCACCGGGTGCCTCCGCGAAGCGATCGAGGGTCTGTTCGAGTACCCCGCCCGCGAGGCCGCGCCAGCCGGCATGGGCCGCGGCGACCCGGGTTCCGGAAGCGTTGGCGAACAGCACAGGCAGACAGTCAGCCGTCATGACGGCACACACCTGCCCGGGACTGTCAGAGATGGCCGCATCGGCCTCGCAGCCTTGCCTGTCGGCAGCCGGATCGGCAACGGCACAACCATGGACCTGCCTCAGCCATAACGGCTCCGAGGGAAGGCCGGCCTCACGGACAAGGATGCCGCGATTTTCTGACACATCAGCCGGATTATCCTCGACATGATCACCAAGATTGAGACTTTCCCAGCGACCGGCGCTGAC
>JASFPB010000241.1:0-3953 GCA_050116235.1 Chromatiales bacterium
CAAGCCCTCCCGGCGAAGAATTCGCACGCGGTGCGGACTTCTACATCAAGATCTGGCAGTGCGACAACGGCGACTAGCGCGCAACCGAGCGGCACAGGGCAAACAGGAAACAAGAGGCCGTTTGTTTGAGTGCAGCGAGTTTACGGCCTCGCCTGTTTGACCGAGTACGCGAGGGAACCCGAAGGGTTGCGCGTCGGAGCGAATGGTTTTGGTGACTTTTGCCGGAACAAAAGTCACTCGGGTGCGCGCCGATGCGCGTATTAAATCTGGTCATCGCGAAGCGATTCATTACCACCCTCCTTGCAGAATCACCACAAACAACCTGATTAGCTGCAACCGGGCACTTCTCCGGAAATTATTCTGCTAAAAACCATTCACCCACAGGACGGGCTTCCACAAGCACACCAGACACGGAATAAATCCCCCAACCCGCGCATCTCATTGAATCAGTTAGTGTGCCGGCATGTCCATAACCCGAGAGAGTCAGGGCTTTTCTTGTGTTCAACCTGCCGGTTGCGCATAATCGGGTGACATAAAGAAAAAGTACAGACCACGGCTTTCCAGGATACCCACCCTCCTCCGGTGCAATGCAGTATTGCTCCTGCCGTAGCTGTCACCCCATGATTTACGTCTTGAAAAAGAGAGAGAAGAGGAAATTTCATGTCCCAGATTGATCGTCGCAAGTTTCTCAAGATGCTCGGTGCAGGCGCTGCAGCGGGTACCACGGGTGTTTCACTGCCATGGATGCTGGGCAGCGCACAGGCCGGAGCCAGTGTCGCGGAGGACTTCTACAAGGTCCCGATGAAAGGCAATGCCCGTATCCTGCATATCACTGATGTTCACGGCCAGCTACAGCCTGTCTACTTCCGCGAGCCCAACGTCAACCTCGGCGTCGGCGACGCCTATGGCCGCCCGCCGCACCTGGTGGGCAAAAAGCTGCTTGAACACATGGGACTGAAGGAGGGCAGCATCGAGGAGTATGCCTACACCTACCTCAACTTCGATGAATGGGCGAAAGAGTATGGCCGCATGGGCGGTTTCGCCCACGTCAAGACGCTGCTCGACTCGCTGCGCGAGTCCGCAGGCGGCCGCGACAAGACCCTGACGGTTGACGGCGGCGACCTCTGGCAGGGTTCGGGCACCTCGCTCTGGACGCGCGGTGTCGACATGGTCGAGGCTTCCAACATCCTCGGAATCGACGTCATGGTCGGCCACTGGGAATTCACCTACAAGGAAGACGAAGTGCTCAGCAACGTTGCGCTCTTCAAGGGCGATTTCATCGGCCAGAACGTGCGCGTCAAGGAGGAGTCGCTCTTCGGCGATGAATACCCGGCTCTGGTTGAAAAATATGACGGTCGCGGCCTCTACGACGAGGACACCGGACATGCTTTCCAGCCCTACGTCATCAAGCAGGTGGGTGATGCAAAGATCGCGGTCGTTGGCCAGGCCTTTCCCCGTACCGCCAACGCCAACCCGCCCGAGTTCTTCCCGGACTGGTCATTCGGACTGCGCGAGGACGACATGCGCGATCTCGTCAAGAAGATCCGGACCGAGGAAGAAGTCGACGGCTGTATCCTCGTCTCCCACAACGGAATGGACGTCGACATCAAGATGGCCGAGCGCGTGCCCGGGCTCGACGCCGTCTTTGGCGGCCACACCCATGATGGCATGCCACGCCCCGTCGAGGTGAAAAACTCAGAGGGTGGCAAATGCCTCGTCACCAATGCCGGCTCGAACGGCAAGTATGTCGGTGTCATGGATTTCGGTGTCGAGGAAGGCAAGATCAAGAGCATGGATTACAAGATGCTGCCTGTCTTCGAGAACCTTCTGCCTGCCGACAAGGAGATGGAGGCCTACATCACCCAGATGCGCTCGAAGAAATACGACGAGAACATTGTCGAGTCGCGCGCCAAGGACCGCTTCTTCAACAAATCACGTCTTGGCAAGACCTACGAGGAGATCCTCAGCGAAAAGCTCGCAATCGCGGACCGCACCCTCTACCGCCGCGGCAATTTCATGGGCACCTGGGACCAGGTGCTCTGCAACGCGCTGCGCGACGAGTATGGTGCTGACGTTGCCCTCTCTGCAGGCGTCCGCTGGGGCACGACCACACCCGCCGGCCAGTGGATCACCATGGAAGACGTCATGACCCAGTGCGCCATGACCTACGGCGAAACCTACATGAACGAAATGAAGGGCCAGGATCTGCTCAATGTGCTCGAGCAGGTGGCTGACAATCTTTTCGATCCCGACCCCTACCTGCAGTCCGGTGGTGACATGGTGCGTGTCGGTGGCCTGGACTACACCATTGACCCGACGAAAAAGCTCTACGAGCGCATCACGGACGCACGTCTCGACAACGGCGACCCGATCGAACCGGAAAAGACCTACAAGGTCGCCGGCTGGGCCGTGGTCAACCGCACGCCGGAGGGCCGCCTGATGTGGGATGTCGTACACGACCATATCCTGAAGGCCAGGGACCCGAAGGATAATGTCCTGCGACTGCCGAAGATCAATCACCCGAAACTGGTTGGCATCTCGGATAACCCCGGCATCGCCGACTACGAGGGCGAACTGGGCTGATCCGGACACAACAGCTCATAAAGAAAACCGGCGCACTAGCGCCGGTTTTTTTTGCTCATGTCCGGAGGACGCGGAGATCGCAGAGCCCCGCAAAGTTCGCAGAGTTTTCCCATTCAAACCTTTGCAAAACCCTTAAAAAATCCACAGTCTGAAAACGCGGCCAATGCTATAGGTCGGGCGTTAGCACGACATCAAGTTGTTGCCTTGATACCGCGAAGGGATCTGAAGGCGACCTACAGCAGTGACGACTTTCAACGATTTTACGGGAGCCCACACCGTGGGCGAAAGCAAAGCAGCTTGTATCACCCGGACAGGGAGGTCGCAGATCATTCATGAGAATTTGATGAAAAGCCTTTGCGGCCTCGGCGGCTCTCTGCGCTCTTTGCGTCCAGCTGTGATCACATCAACACTCAGACCCACTCCAGCCGGTCGAAGGTCCAGAAAAGTCCGACAACTGCAATGAATAGCGACGCCGGAATAACGAAAAGCGTCCGGTACCAGTCGCGGTTGCGAAACCAGAGGCCGAATGCCAGCAGGCAGAGGCCGATGATTGCAATCTGGCCGAGCTCCACGCCGATATTGAAGCTGATCAGGGCCGTTATGAAAGCGCCGTCCGGCATGCCGAAATCGGCCAGCGCATCGGCGAAGCCAATACCATGCAACAGGCCGAAGCCGAAGACGATGGCCAGCCGGTGCCTGCTCAGATGTGGAAAGAAGACGTTCTCCACGCCAATCCAGGCGATCGATAGCGCAATGAGGGGTTGCACGATGCGTTCCGGGATATCCAGATAACCCGTCATCGCAAGTCCAAGCGTGATGGTATGGGCGATGGTGAACATGGTCACCTGCCACAGCAACGGCCTCAGCTGCACGCTGAGCAGGAAGATGCCGATAATGAAGAGGATATGATCCGTGCCGCGCGGCAGGATATGGTCGAAACCGATACTGATGTAGTTGAGTACGACCTCGTGAACCGGCAGCCTGGTGAAGAGTTCGTCGAGGGGAAACGGCTTGCTGACGCTGTCCTCCCGGATCCATTGCCACTCGGACCAGTGCCACTGCTCGTTCTCCTCGTCGACCTGCCGCACGCGCACGGCGTTATCGCCGAATTGTGCCGGGTAGTACCACTCGAGCTCTTTCGTCGACCGCTCCAGGGTCCCTGTGAGCTCGATGACGCTGATACGCGGCACCTTCGTATAACCGGCCGCGGGAATCGTCACCTTGTCGATGACGAGTTCGACCTCGACACCATCAGCGAGCATGTCGATCTTTTCCAGCAGTGTCTGCTCGAACGGGATGAACTTCTCGCGCAACGCCTCCGGTGGCAAGACGCGCAACGCATCGTACTCTGCGGCGTTGGGCGCATCCTG
>JASFPB010000242.1:0-3949 GCA_050116235.1 Chromatiales bacterium
CGGTTCGCGGCGGACGACGCGCTATGACATCGACCTCTTCAAATGCATCTTCTGTGGCTTCTGCGAGGAATCCTGTCCTGTCGATGCCATCGTCGAGACCAGGCACTACGAGTACCACTTTGAAAGCCGCGAGGGGAGTGTCATCACCAAGCAGGAACTGCTCGAGAACGGTGACCGTTTCGAAGAACAGATTGCAGCCGATCGTGCTGCCCAGGCACAGTACCGATGAGTTTCGAAAAGTTCGTTTTTTATGTCTTCGCTGCCGTGCTGGTCTTTGCTGCCACCATGGTCATCACACGCCGCAATCCGGTGCATTCAGTGCTGTTTCTCGTTCTGGCCTTCTTCAACGCGGCCGGTCTCTGGATGCTGCTCGAGGCCGAATTTCTTGCTATTACGCTCGTTCTCGTCTACGTCGGCGCCGTCATGGTGCTGTTTCTCTTTGTCGTCATGATGCTCGATATCGAGGTCGCCGAACTGCGCGCGAGCTTTATCAAGTACATGCCGATCGGCATTCTGATCGGGTTGCTCATGATCATCGAGCTGCTCCTGGTCGTTGGTCCGAAGCACTTCGGGCTCGACAAGTATGCAGCGCCGGCGAGGCACGGAGCGGACTACAGTAACACCAAGGAACTCGGAGAGATGCTCTACACAAACTATCTCTACCCGTTCGAAATCGCTGCCGTGATCCTTCTTGTCGCTATTGTCGCTGCGATCAGCCTGACTTTGCGTCGCAGGCCGGATACCCGTTACCAGGATCCGGCAACCCAGGTAGTCGTCAAGAAGAAAGACCGCCTGAAGGTTATCAAGATGGAGGCAGAAGAGTGATTTCGCTGACCGAATATCTGATCGTTGCCGCCATTCTCTTCTCCCTGAGTGTCATTGGCATCTTTCTTAACCGCAAGAACCTGATCCTGCTGCTGATGTGCATCGAGCTCATGCTGCTGGCAGTGAATATCAATTTTGTCGCCTTCTCGGCCTATCTCGGTGATATCACCGGGCAGGTGTTCGTCTTCTTCATCCTGACGGTTGCGGCTGCCGAGGCCGCAATCGGTCTTGCAATCCTGGTCGTGCTCTTCCGCAACAGGCGCACGATCAATGTGCAGGATCTGGATACGCTCAAGGGGTAGCAGGGAATGGAAGCGATACTTCTCACGATTGTTCTTGCGCCGCTCGCGGGTTCCGCCATCGCAGGACTGCTGCGTAACCAGATTGGCAGGAAAGGGGCGCACAGTGTCACCATTCTCGGCGTGGGAATCTCCTGCCTGCTGTCGCTCTATGTGCTCAAGGTGTTTGCTTTCGACGGGGCCCCGGTCTACAACGAATCCGTTTACACCTGGATGGTGACTGACGGTCTGCGCTTCGAAATCGGGTTCCTCATCGACAATCTCACGGCCATGATGATGGCGGTCGTGACCTTCGTCTCGCTGATGGTTCACATCTACACCATCGGCTACATGGCGCACGAGGAGGGCTACCAGCGATTCTTCAGTTACATCGCACTCTTCACCTTCTCGATGCTCATGCTGGTCATGTCAAACAACTTCCTGCAGCTGTTTTTCGGCTGGGAAGCGGTTGGCCTCGTCTCCTACCTGCTGATCGGCTTCTATTTCAAGAAGGAGTCCGCGATCTTCGCCAATCTCAAGGCGTTTCTCGTTAACCGCGTCGGGGATTTCGGTTTCGTCCTGGGTATTGCTGCCGTTGCCATGTACTTCAACAGCCTCGACTATGCCGAGGTCTTCTCGCAGGCGGGTAGTCTCGCCGACACGAAGATTCACATCATGGGCGATGAGAGCTGGTCGCTCATGACGGTCATCTGCATTCTGCTGTTCATCGGCGCCATGGGCAAGTCTGCCCAGGTCCCGTTGCATATCTGGCTGCCTGATTCCATGGAAGGCCCGACGCCCATCTCGGCCCTGATCCATGCTGCGACCATGGTCACCGCCGGTATCTTCATGGTGGCGCGCATGTCACCGCTCTATGAGTTCAGCGAAACGGCATTGAGTTTCGTGCTCGTGATCGGCGCAACGACGGCCTTTTTCACGGGCCTCATCGGTATCGTGCAGAATGACATCAAGCGCGTGGTTGCCTACTCGACGCTGTCGCAGCTGGGTTACATGATCACGGCGCTCGGCGCTTCCGCCTACGCCGCCGGTGTCTTCCATCTCATGACGCACGCCTTCTTCAAGGCACTGCTGTTTCTTGCTGCGGGCTCTGTCATCATCGGCATGCACCATGACCAGGATATCCGCAACATGGGCGGTCTCCGTAAGTACATGTCGATCACCTGGATCACTTCGCTGCTTGGTTCCCTCGCACTCATCGGCTTCCCGTTTTTCTCGGGCTTCTTTTCGAAGGATGCCATCATCGAAGCGGTGGGCCATGCCGAGCGATTCGGCTCGACCTATGCACACTGGCTACTCATCGCCGGCGTCTTCGTAACGGCGCTCTACAGCTTCCGCATGTTCTTCCTGGTCTTCCATGGCGAAGGCCCCCGCCATTTCGAACCACATCATGACGTGCATGACGACCATGGCGATGCTGAAGCGCAGGAGCATCACCCGGTGCATGATGAGCCGAAGCCGCATGAGTCACCCTGGGTGGTTACCGTGCCACTGATCCTGCTGGCGATTCCCTCGGTTGCGATTGGCTGGTTTACCATCGGTCCGATGCTGTTTGGCGATTTCTTCAAGGGCGTGCTCTACGTGGCATCGGAGAATGACACGCTTGCGGAGCTCGGAGCACATTTCCATGGTCCCATGTCATTTGTCACGCACGGGATAACCGGGCTCCCGTTCATCTTGTCGATGCTGGGCCTGGCGACGGCATTCGTCCTCTACATGGTCAAGAAGCAGTGGGCATTCGAGATCAGGACACGCTTCGACTGGCTGCATACGCTCCTCGACAAGAAGTACTACATGGACGAAATCGTGCAGTTCATTTTTGCCGGCGGCAGTCGCCTGCTTGGCAAGATGCTGTGGAAAGGTGGTGACCAGTTCCTGATCGACGGCGTTGCTGTCAACGGGTCAGCGCACAGCGTCGGCAAGCTTGCCGCCGTGATGCGCTATCTGCAAACCGGATTGATCAACCACTATGCAATCGCCATGATCCTCGGCCTCATCGGCCTGGGATACTGGTTTGCGTTGCGATAAAAACAACTGAGTTAAAGGATAAGGCATGAGTGCTGACTGGCCGATTCTGAGCATCATCATCTGGCTACCGATCATCGGCGGCCTGCTGGTGCTTGGCAGTGGAGACAAGGCGCCCAACGTATCGCGTTGGCTTGCACTGTTTGTTTCTATTGCGACCTTTCTATTGAGCCTGCCGCTCTGGAGTGGCTTCGACAGCAGTACTGCCAGCATGCAGTTCGTCGAAAAGGCAGCCTGGATTCCTGCCTACGATATCCATTACTACCTGGGTGTCGATGGTATTTCCATGCCGCTCATCATCCTGACGACCTTCATCACGGTCCTCGTCGTCATTGCCGGCTGGGAAGTGATTCAGTACAAGCCGTCACTCTATATGGCGGCATTCCTTGTCATGGAAGGTGTCATGGTCGGTGTCTTCGCGGCACTCGATTCCATGCTCTTCTATGTTTTCTGGGAGGCCATGCTGTTGCCGATGTTCCTGATCATCGGTATCTGGGGAGGGCCGAGGCGTGTCTACGCGACCATCAAGTTTTTTCTCTATACCTTCCTGGGCTCGGTATTCATGCTGGTCGCCCTGATCTACATGTACTTCCAGTCCGGCAGCATGGAGATCCTCGCGTTTCACGACCTGAAGCTGGGGTTGAACGAGCAAATCCTCATATTCATCGCATTCCTACTGGCATTCGCGGTCAAGGTGCCAATGTGGCCGGTGCATACCTGGTTGCCGGATGCGCACGTAGAGGCACCGACAGGCGGATCCGTGATCCTTGCGGCCATCATGCTGAAAATCGGGGGCTACGGTT
>JASFPB010000243.1:0-3947 GCA_050116235.1 Chromatiales bacterium
ATCCAGGTGGCTATAGCTATTACCTGCATTCGGGTTCTGATATCGGACGGGTCGGCAATGCATTTGTTGTCGGTGACGCGGCAGGACTGGCTACCACCGATCTTGGGGAGGGGATCGGTTCTGCTGTACGCAGTGGCTTGATGGCTGCCAGAGCCATTGCGAAGGGTGAGCAATATTCGCTCGGGAATGTGAGGCGATACAGCTGGAAGGAAGTAGTCAGATTCTTTCAAAACAAGCATCCATGATCGACCGCACCTGAAAGCCTTGATCCTCATATTGCAGGCTCATCAACCTCGAGGCTCTCGTCATTTCCACCGAACAGCTTTCACAGAAATGAAACGATTGGCCACTATGATTTCAAGCGGTGGCAGGCAGTGGATGCCTGGAATGCCACAAGGTGGCACCACCCCCATCCACGCAGGCACAGTGTGGATTTTCCTCCTCCCAGGAGATAGTTGCCCGTCGGTATGACGGGCTTTTTTGTCACGCGGACAGCAGAAGCTGGCTGCTATCTTGACACTGTTCTCTTCGTAAGATGATAAAGTGACGGGAGATGCCCCGGCTTATTCGCTCTTTCAAATGGCCGGCTGGAATTCCCACCTCGTGGAATAGCAAAAGTCAGCACAGATGGATACAACTTCATGAACAGCGAAAACACTTTCGACAAATTTGCACTTCTGCGCGAAATCATGCCTCGGCAGGATGAGAACAAGGTCCGCGAGATAGCCGACTTCATGCGGGTGGAAACCTACCCGGCAGGCCATTTGCTTTGCCGTGAAGGCGAAACCGGAAATACTCTTTTCGTGATCGGTGAGGGTCGTGTGGAAGTCACGCAAAAAAACGAGGAGGGGCGAGGTAGCCACCGGCTTGGAGAAGCCGGCAGGGGGGATCTGATTGGTGAGATGTCCCTTCTGCAGAATGCACCCCGTAATGCGACGGTGACTGCGCTGACGGACTGTATTGTGCTGGAAATGGAAAAAAAAGACTTTGAAAACATTCTCGGGCATAACCCGGCCGTGATGGTAGAGCTCATCAATATCGCGAACGAACGTCAACGCAACAATGATGTGATTGCCATGGAAACCTTGTTCGATCTCGAGCACTGAACGGGCGGTAAACCACAGACTGTCCAGCTGACTCAGGGTTTGCGTTCTTCACTGAACCAGGCTTTGAACTCTTTCCTGAAAATCTCCTTGCGCAATGTCGCATCCCGGATATCGGGATGCCAGTGGGGGTGACGGTTGAGCGATGCGATATGTGCATCCCACCCGCTGCGACCCTTGCGAAATAGATGCGTACAACCGGGGACAGGGCAACGATAAGAGCGTTTTTCCCCTGATGATTTTTCCCTGGTACTGATGCCTGCTTTCGGGACTGATCCCGGATATTTCAAATTGGTTCTTCTGCCGTCAATGCATGCAGCGCCGAGTACACCTCCCTCGATTATTGATTCAAACTGACCGGCATCATCGAGCGGTGCTTTCTCGATGAAGAGGCGCGTGAGTGCTGCGGCAGAAATCAGTGCATCGAAGTCATCCTCGTTTGCTATCGCTGTGTCGATATTCTTGAGAATAATCCGTTCACGTTTCATCCAGGTTGCATCGCGCAAGAGATCCAGTGCATGGTGGCGTGCTGCCTGTCTCGTTTTGGCAATCGAGAGCAGGTTTGCAGGAAGCTTCTCCGACAGCGCGATGCCGTAGCATGCTTTCGGGTAAATTTCGGCAATAACCGGAGATTTCTTATGCAACAATTTCTCCATGGCTCCATGAAATGGCCATACCCGGAATCGATGATGTTCTGCCGCACTTCTCAATTCCTGCCAGAGGGCAGAGGTTCCGCTGCCCACGCTTCCCGCTATGCCGCTGGTAACGAAGATCGGCTGAGCCTTCAGGTGACTGTCAACGAGCCGGTAAAAACCGCCATCACTTGCATTTTCAAAGGCCTTCAATGACCAGCGTCCTCGTGGTGGCCTGATGAATGGACGTTGCGGTGACCACTTTTCGGGATGTTTCACCGGGCTGAAGAAGTCGACAGGCAGTGAATCACCAAGCAGAAAATTGATAAAGTCCGATCCCCGGTTTGCAGCTCCTCTTGCAAGGAGCTTCCAGTCAGCTGCAGGGAAGCCAATTGCGGCATCTATCCCGATCAATACCGGTTCCTCTGCTGCTGAGGCATATTCAAGCAGGTTGTTCAGACTGCCGTCGAAAGCAAGACGGGATATTTTCCGACTGGTTAGTCGGGAGAGATATGCGGAACGTTTCCGTAAATCCTTTCCCCAATCCACCGCAATGATGATCACAGGAATTCCCCGGCAATTAATCTGACTTATGGGTCAGTGTGATTATTTGCCAGAATCGGATCCAGCGGTATCGTGAAATCACCAAAAATAAACCGTTTCATCAACGAAGACAGTCGTGCCAGCGATGGCACCCGTTGTCGCTTTTCGCTGCATGCAGGCCGTTGGTATCAGCAGCCCAGCGCTCCTCGATGTCTGTTTTTTGGGGTATCGGCAGTGAAGGGTGGGTAAAAAAAATCTGCCAGGCGGCCACTCGCGAGGCAGATTGTCCACATGAAAGGGCGTGAAGTTGTTGGTTAGTGTGTTTCTCTCGCTTCCACGATGCGATAACTTCTGCCCCCCTGAAGCATGAGTTTGCGATATTTCCGTTCGCGCTCCAGGAATCGGGTGTGGAGGTAGTTCTCAACCAGGCTATCTGTTGCGTCAAGAAGTTCCTTGGCACGCTTCCAGTCGACGGGACCGATTTCTTCTATGGTTTCGTTGCCCCACTGGTTCACTTGCGTGATTTTTACGAAGTACTTCTTTTTCATTGTTCGTTCACTTGAGTAGATCACACTGGTAGTTATACAAGGCATAAGTGAAATTTATCTGACAGGGCTGTGATTTCTTCTGAACAAAATGACACTTCTTTGTCACGCAAGAAGAAACAAGTCCCAGGCAATTGATTTACAATCGAAATTGCCTTGCGTCATCTAACCCATCCATCCATCCTCTATTCGGAGAAAGCATTGGCCGGCTGGGGTGGCGATTGCCTCGCTGCTGCCGACGTCGACCGGGATAAGTTGTCACGTTCAGAGTCTGAATCTGGAATAATCCGGATGCAGCACGGTGTGCCCGATGACCAGAACAGCGGGTCTTCCTGTACGGCCATGAAACGAACCCCGATTGAGGAGAGAAACGATGAACAACAAACTGAAGACACTTTTTATCTGCCTTGGCATGTCCATGGCACTTCCAGCCGTGGCACAAGATGCGATGGAGGAGGCTGCAGACCTGCGACCGCAAGCCGAGATGGAGGCAGCTCCGATCGCCCTGGGCCAGGATCTGCTGGTCGAAGCGACCTCGACGGTCGAGGAGGTGAACAAGGCAGATCGCCTGATCACGCTGAAAGATGCTGACGGTGACCTTGTAACAGTGAAGGCAGGCCCGGAAGTAAGAAACTTCGACCAGATTGCCAAGGGTGATCTGGTGACGGTTACCTATTACCAGAGCACTGCTGTAGATGTCATCGCGCCCGGAACCAGGCCCAAGACAGAGGTCGGTGCCGGGATGGCCCGAGCTGAAAAGGGTGAAAAACCGGCGGGCATGCTCGTCAGCCAGGTGCGCAAGACCGTCAAGATTATTTCTGTCGATCCCTACAAGAAGGCCATCTCGTTTCGAGATGAGAGTGGATGGCGAGAGGTCTCGATGAACCGTCCGGAACTCGAGCACTACCTCGAGGAACTCAAGGATGGCGACACTGTCGAGGTGATCTTCACCGAGGCCATCGCGGTTTCCGTCTCGAAACAGTAAGTTGCAGCTAAAATTGGTGTCGGAGATTATTTTTCACGAAAATTGATCTTCGACACTACATACATCAAAAGGCCCGCACAAGCGGGCTATTCTTTTTCTGTTCTCCTTGTTGTACCCGTTGTCCAGTCTCCGTCACCTT
>JASFPB010000244.1:0-3914 GCA_050116235.1 Chromatiales bacterium
GTTGATCCATATCAATACGAGGAATATGGTTATTTGCTTAAATTGTCATGCAGATAATTTCTGCGTTTCCCTTCTACATTAAGCCGTATTGGGGCGGGTTGTTGTCAACCCGCCCTGTTTTTTTGCATGCGCAACATCAGCCTTCGAGAAGTTGCAGCGTGGATATATGCCCCTCTTCTCTCGCCCAGTCAGCAGCCCTCATCTGCCTGTCATCGAGGATTCCGGGATCTGCCCCATAACGCAGCAGAATTGCCACAGGACCGTCGTATCCCTGTTTGGCAGCCCAGATCAAGGCACTCCAGCCATGCGTGTCCTCAATCCTGTCCGGGTCGGCACCGGCCTGGAGCAGGGTTTCAACGACCTCGGGATGGTTGTTGCCAGCAGCTTGCATGAGGGCCGTATAACCTCCCTTGTCACTGAGATTCACCATGGCCCCCGCTTTCAGAAGCTGTTTCACGACCGCGAGATTGCCACGCTGCGATGACTTGATGAGTGGCGTGAAAAAGCAGAGATCCTGCGTGTTGACATCAATCCCGTGTTGCAGCACTCGGCTGACCTGAAGACCATCACCCTGCTCTGCTGCATCGAGAAGAATTTGCTCGAGCGTCTGCTTGTCACTTCCGTCACTGCAGGATACCAACAGCAGGATGCAGAGTGTGAGGAGATATCTCATGAAGGATGAAATCGACTGGATGAAACTGCCAGCCATTATTCCCGACACCCGAACGTCTGTCGTTTGCGATATATCAAGCAACAGAGTAGCGTAGATCAATCCCCTTTCTGACGGCCGGCCCAGGCGACGTGGCGCTTGATGGCGTCATCGGCAAGCAACGTATCCAGCGTCGAGAAGTGTTTCGCGAGCGTCATCTCGTCATAAAGCAGGTGCAATCCGTTGTGGCACCGGCGACAGATCGCGATGCCCAGGTTGAGTTCTTCCCGCGTGTAGTTCTTGCGAAAACGGTTCCTGCGGTGCAGTTTTCTCGGGATCAGGTGGTGGAAGGTCAGCCGTGTCGTTCGCCGGCATAACTCGCAGGAGCCGTATTTGCTGTTGTGCGATCCGTCATCTTCCATCGCGTGACTATAACGCTGATAGTACAAAACGTCATCCGCCCTCCCGTTGCTGCGAGCTTTCGGTGCCCGGCTCGTGCGGACGCACCACTGCAGTGCGCAAGCTGCCTTGTTCTGGCTGGTTCACTGGCTTGTTTACTGGCACGGAATCTGCACTATAAACAAAAACAAAAGGAGGAATCGATGACAATCCATTACCGAAAAGCAGCTATCGACTGGCAATCCGATACCATGCGGATCCTTACGCCATTGCTTTATCTTGTCTACAGTCTCGCAGTCATCGTGATGATGGGAGGAATGATCTATGCAGCAAGATTGCTTGTGGCTTGAGTCAATACAAAAAGCGATTTCCGGAATGCTCTTCTGATCATAACAATTGACACTGGATGTGTTGAAGGTCTCAGGGATGGGATTGAAGCGTCCCCTCCTCATGATTGATCCCTTCCGGTTCCGCCGATCCGTGAGCCTTTTGTGCTGCGAGAGCAGACATGCGTTTCATCTTCGCATCGATATACTGCGAAATATCCTCTGCCTGTTTCATCCCGGGATCGAGCTCTGCAGCACGCTGCGCCATTGTTCTGGCCATTTCGTGATATCCCATGTGCAGGTAGGCGATGCTTAGCGCAGTAAAATAGTTGGCGTTATCCGGCTCTCTGATGATCGCTTCCTGGTAGGCTGTCACTGCTTCCCCGGCACGATTCTGCATAACAAGCAATGCCCCCAGGCGGGAATATCCAAGCGATGAATCGGGATCCTTTTCGATGGCTTTCCTGAAAGCGCTCTCGGCCTCGACCAGTCTGTTTTCCGACCAGTGAAGGTCTCCCTCCTGGATCAGTTTGGACAAATCGGTAGAGGCCGAGGCGGCAGGTACTGCAAGCAGGAGAAGAAGCTGAATAAATAGAAATAATACTCTCATCATTGTGACTGCCTCATCGTCTTCATCGGACAGGGGGGTAAAAATCCCGGGCTGCGAAATGCCCCCGGGATTTGAACCTCTCTCACACTCAATTGATCATTTCTGTCCGAGATACCATTTGTGGTCGTCGGACTTCAGGGTTTCATCCAGCTTGGCCTGCAGCGCTTTTGCGGCTTTCTGCTTCACAGGGTCCTCGGATGACATGCCATCTTCGATCAGGTGTTCAAGCTCGGGGACCATCTTCGTGTAGAAGTGCTTGGCCAGATCATAGGTGCCGTGCCAGTGCGTGTAATCAGGAGCCATCATGGATGCTGCCATGCGCGCACGTCGACCTTCATGGTGCCAGAGTTCGAACCAGATCCAGTCCAGCTTGTTGGCGAATTTCGCAGTTTTCAAGAGTGGCTTGGCTGTATCAACGAGGGCCTTGCCGGGTTTGGCGTACTTTTCGTTGTAGAGCTCGATAAGGCTGTCATACTGGATGTAAAAATTTTTCACATATTCCTCTGTATGACAGGCCGAGCAGACATCCTGCATGTTTTTTCGACGCTTGTCCCACTTCAGCTCTGCCGAGGCAAGCCCCATCTTGGCATCCATCACCTCGGGGCGGACTGAAATAGGCGGACGGTTGGTCCAGCTGATCCGTTCACCAACATTGTGTGTGGATTCCTGTTTGCGTGTCGCGCCCATATGACAGGTCGCACATGTTGGAGCTGCCGTGTAGTCGACACCAACAACCCATTTGGCGCTGTCCATGTTCAGCTGATCTTTATACGCCTTGTAAGCGATGCCATGCTTGGACTCTTCGTAGATCTCTTTTTGCGGATGGTCCGGTCCAAGGTGACACTTGCCACAATTGTCCGGCTTGCGTGCCTGCTCCGTAGAGAACTGGTGACGAGAGTGACAGGCGCTGCAGGTGCCCTCCGATCCATCCGGGTTGATGCGACCAATACCGGTGTTCGGCCAGGTTGCCGGATCCAGTTGACCGTCTTCAAGAACGACGACCTTGGAACCATGACACTGCCAGCAGCCATTGACTGCGGCAGCCGAATTTCCTTTGGGAAAGCCCGGGGTGATCATGCCGCGATTACCCTCAACCACTTCAGCCAGCAGATTATCGAGTGAATCGATGATATGCCCCGCCTTGGCATGGCGCGAGGTGGTCATCTCGTGAGCAGCCTTCTCGTGGCAATTTGAACAATCTTTTGGTGAAACGATGATGGAGATCGTTTTGTTGACTTTCTTGTCATCGTGAATGTAGGCATCGACGTCACCCTCATCAGCCTGGTGACACTCATAACAACCGACATTTGCGCCATAATGCTTGCTTCGACCCCACTGCTGAACAATCCCGGGATTGTTCTTCATGTGGCATTTGACACATTCTTTGGTTTCATTCGACATCTCGGATGGTGCCTCTTTCACCGAGGCCATGGAAACTCCATTAGCCATTATCGACACCATGCCGAGAAGAACGAGCGCTTTAATATTCTTGATCATGTCGCCTCCTCATTGTCTTCCCGTCGGGAATTCCGGCTGGACGAGCGGAATTCTGAGAATCCATATTAGTTATGAGGAAATCATCTCTTCCTTGATGATGGTCAAGAATGAAAATATCAGGAAAGCCTGATATTTAGACGAAGCAGCTCATATCGACAATCAGAAAAGGTGGGTTCAGCTGATACAGCGTTTTCGGATTTCGCGCAGATCGAAGATGTGAACAGAGTGACGATCAACTCTGACAACACCGCTGTTTTCCAGTTGGTGGAGTTGTCGTGAAAAGGTTTCGGGAGAGAGGTTGAGCGATGATGCAACCACTGACTTGTTTGCCGGTAAGTTGACAAGTGCCTGCATCTGGTCACTCATGAGTGCTTCTGCATTTTGCATGAGGTAATCGTTGACGCGCTGTTCCGCAGTGCGCAGACAACAGGCG
>JASFPB010000245.1:0-3890 GCA_050116235.1 Chromatiales bacterium
GCGACAAGACCGGTCGACCGGGGAGATCCGTGAAGCGAAAGCTCTCCTGCTCCTCCCGGATTTCGAGAACCCGTGTTTGCGGACCGGGCGCATCTTCACCAGCGAGTGTTACGGGCAGATCCTCCCCATGCTCGTCAATGAGACCGATCGCCAACGGAATGTGATAGGGCTTTTTTTCCGGTTGCCCCGGTGTCGGTGGACAGCTCTGTGTGACCGTCAGTACAAATTCTCCGGCATCCGTATCATAAGTGCTCTCAATCCTGACTTCAGGCGTACCCGCCTGTGAATACCAGCGCTTGAACTGTTCCAGGTCAGTGCCGCTTGCCTCCTGCATACAGGTGACAAAATCATCTGTTGTTACGGCCTGGCCGTCATGGCGTTCGAAGTAGAGATCGGTCGCTTTCCGGAACAATTCGGGCCCGAGCAGGTTGGCCTGCATGCGGACAACCTCGGCCCCTTTCTCGTAGACGGTTAGTGTGTAGAAGTTATTGATTTCCATGTAGGAATCCGGACGTACCGGATGTGCCATCGGGCTTGCATCCTCGGCGAACTGGTGGGCGCGCAGCATGCGCACGTCCTGGATGCGCTTGACACTACGCGATCCCATATCTGCCGAAAATTCCTGGTCCCGGAAGACAGTGAAACCTTCCTTCAGGCTGAGCTGGAACCAGTCGCGGCAGGTGATCCGGTTGCCAGTCCAGTTGTGAAAATATTCGTGTGCCACCACGCCCTCGATCGCCTGGTAATCGGCATCCGTCGCCGTTTCGGGCAGTGCCAGCAGGAGCTTGGCATTGAAGATGTTGAGTCCCTTGTTTTCCATGGCGCCCATGTTGAAATCGTTAACTGCGACGATCATGAAAATATCGAGGTCGTACTCACGACCATAAGTCACTTCGTCCCACCGCATCGCCTCCTTCAGCGAGCGCATGGCATAACCGCACTTGTCGATGTTTTCAGGCTCGGAGTAGATGCGCAGATCCACATTTCGGCCCGAGGCAGTCACGAAGCTGTCCTCGAGCAGTGCCAGGTCGCCGGCGACCAGCGCAAAGAGGTAGCTCGGTTTCGGGAAGGGGTCTATCCAGGTGATGCGGTGACGGCCGTTGCCGAGCTCCTCAGCGTCAGACGGGTTACCGTTCGACAACAGGATCGGAAATGCCGCCTTGTCGGCCTCGAGGGTGGTCGTGAAGCGTGCCATGACATCGGGGCGATCCGGGTACCAGGTAATGCGACGGAAACCCTCGGCTTCGCACTGGGTGCAGAACATGCCACTCGAGCGATAGAGCCCCTCGAGCGCCGTGTTGTTTTCGGGCGCGATCCTGACCTCGGTTTCGAGAACAAAGGCTGCAGGCGGGGACTGAATGCGCACCCCCCCCTCTTCGATGCTGAGCATCGATTCAGCAAGTGGTACGCCGTCCAGACTGAAGGAAACCGGCTCGAGCTGTTCCCCGTCCAGCCAGAGATCGGCCTCTCCATGACAATCAGGATTTCTCCGCATGGTGAGGCGCGAGCGCACAGAGGTCCCCTCCTCCCGCAGGTCAAACCAGAGGTGAACCTGATCGACGAGAAAGGCCGGTGGCCTGTAGTCCTCGAGGTGGATGGTTTTCGGTGAAGCTTCTTTCATTTAAAGTTAATTCTCAAGTAGTTAGTATTCATCCTTGTTTTTCCAGAATTTATATAGAGGCGCAATAAAGGCGCCTGCTTGAATGAACCAGATAAAGTCCTCTCTGGGTGACATCCAGACAAAATCCCCTGAAAGATTTTCCACCTGCCACGTCGCACGAACCCAGCCTGGTGTGAGGAGTTCCGGAACGCCCATGAACAGAAACACAATCGGGATACCGAACAGCGCACCAATGATCCCGGTCCTGATCAGGTCAGGCCGCTGCGCAAAAAGCAGGATGGAGGGGATCAGAAAGGCGAATAGGTTCAGGTAGTAGGAGTGGATGTCCGTAATAAGAAACAGGCCGAAAAATACAAAGCAGAGAATACCGCCGAGGTAGCGGAAACTGATCCGCGGTTTGGGCAATTCCCGGTCACGCAACCGCTTGTTGAGGAAAACTTCGTAGCAGACGCCGACAACACCGCCAAAGAAGAAACCGAAGAGATAATCTTCGATACCCACATAGGTGTGTGTCAGGTTATCCGGACTCCACCAGTCGACGGCGTAGACCAGTTGCGAGGTCGCCCCACCGACGCCGAACAGCAGGGACATCGGGATCATTGCGCTGCGCAGATCCTTTCTGAGAAAAAAGAAAGCCAGCCAGATGATTGCCAGGGGCATAACGCCATAGAGGTAGCTGAATTGATACATCTTTTTTCAGAAACATGTTTCGCCAGCGTCTTAGAGGATTTCCACCAGCTCGATATCAAAAACCAGGGCTTCACCAGCCAGAGGATGATTGGCGTCCAGTGTAACCACTTCCTCATTGAACGATTTCACCCGGAAATGCATTGTTTTTCCGTCGGGTGATGAGCTCGTCAGGGTGATGCCCTCCTGAAGCTCGATCGAATCCGGGATTTCAGAACGCGGGAAATCCGCGACCATTTCGTCACGCCGCTCACCGTAGGCCTTGTCCACAGGGATTTCAACAGTCTTGTTGTCCCCGACACTCATCCCGACGACGGCGGTTTCAAACCCCTCGATGACCTGCCGGAGTCCGAGTGTGAATTCCAGGGGCTCCTCACGACGGTGAGACGAATCGAATTCATTACCATTCGTCAGCTTGCCCGTGTAGTGAACACGAACCGTCTGACCCATTTCTGCCTGTGACATAGATTTTCTCCGGGTTGATTGGAATGTCCCTTTAAAAACAGGCAACTTTCCGAATCAGAATCATCACCGGCCCAAAGGATTCAAGCGGGCACCGTAAACAAGTTTCCGGGTGAATGCAATCAGGCTTCAACCAGAATGCAGCTGACAATCCAAAGTGTTGGCGTAGAATCAGCGACATGACAAAAACTGATGACGCTTCCTACAGCTGGAATCAGCTCATGGGGATGGTCCTGTCCCATCGCCGTGAATTGCTGTTTGCCAATGTGATTGCCATTTTCGGAGCCCTCGCGGCAGTTCCGGTTCCCCTGTTGATTCCCCTGCTCGTCGACGAGGTATTACTACAGGAGCCGGGTAGTGCTGTCGACTTTATGAACAGGCTTTTTCCGGAGAGCTGGCATGGTCCGATCCTCTACATTTCTGCCATCACACTTCTGACACTGTTCATGCGCCTGCTCACCCTGATTTTCGGCGTCTGGCAGACGCGCGAGTTCACCTGCATTTCAAAGGAAGTCATTTTCGGAATTCGTCGCTCACTGTTGCAACGGCTGGGTCGTATCTCCATGTCCGAGTACGAGACGCTGGGATCAGGCAAGGTCGCATCGCACCTGGTTACCGATTTGCAGTCAATCGATGACTTCATCAGCGTAGGCATCAGCAAATTCGTGATTGCTGTACTCAGTATTGTGGGCACCGCGGTAGTGCTGCTCTGGATGCACTGGCAGCTGGCACTCTTCATCCTGCTCCTGAACCCGCTGGTCATCTATGTCACCACGATTTTCGGCCGCAAGGTCAAGCAGCTCAAGAAACACGAGAACGCAGCCTTCCAGCTCTTCCAGGAATCCCTCTCGGAGACACTTGAGGCTATCCAGCAGATACGCGCGGCCAATCGGGAGAAACACTACATCGCCCGTCTGACCGACGTGGCGGCTGATGTGCGCAACCACTCCACGCGTTTTGCCTGGCAGAGTGATGCGGCATCACGACTCTCCTTCGTTATCTTTCTTTTCGGATTCGATATATTTCGCGCCCTGAGCATGCTGATGGTCCTCTTTTCAGACCTGACGATCGGCCAGATGCTGGCTGTCTTTGCTTACCTCTGGTTCATGATGGGTCCCGT
>JASFPB010000246.1:0-3863 GCA_050116235.1 Chromatiales bacterium
GGTTGATGTCAACGGGCCAGGCCGATGTGCTCTTGCCGAGCTTGTGGCCACTGCCATCCCTGACAAGGGGGTGATGCGCATAGAGAGGCGTGGAGTAGCCAAGTGCTCGCTGCAGGCTGATCTGCCGTGCGGTTGAGAAAAGCAGGTCCTCGCCACGCACGATATGCGTGATCTCCTGGAAGGCGTCATCGACCACGACGGCAAGCTGGTAGGCGTAGAAACCATCGGCACGGCGAAGAATGAAATCGCCGACCTCGCGTCCGACTTCCTGTGTCTGGCGGCCAAGGATCCTGTCGTTGAAATGGAGGGGCTCGTTATCCGTCAGCAGACGAACCGACAGTTGCGTGGCGGATGCATCATGGCCGTTACGGCAGGTCCCGGGATAGATCAGGCCCTGCTCACCCGGGGTGGAATCCTGCGCGAGGCGCTTTCTGCTGCAGCTGCAGTGGAAGGCATTCTCTTCACGCAGGAGACGATCGATGACCCCGGCGTAGGCCTCGTGACGCTGTGACTGCCAGAGTACCTTGCCGTCCCACTGCATGCCGAAGGTTTCGAGTGTCGAGAGAATACTGCTTGCAGAGCCGGGCCGTTCACGCTGCTTGTCGACATCCTCGATGCGGACGAACCAGAGGCCGTCATGGCGGCGTGCGTCAAGATAGCTGGCAACCGCGCTGACAAGGGATCCGAAGTGGAGCAGGCCGGTGGGCGAGGGAGCAAAACGTCCGCGATAGGTCATGGCGGGGAGGGGTGTGCCGGAGCGCATTCGCTCCGGCACAGGCAATCATGCCATCTGCTTTTCCTTGATTTCCTCAAGGGTCTTGCAATCGATACAGAGATCCGCGGTCGGGCGTGCCTCGAGTCGCCTGATACCGATCTCGATGCCGCAGGAGTCGCACCAGCCGTAATCGTGCGCATCCAGGCGATCGATGGTCGAATTGATTTTCTTGATCAGCTTGCGTTCGCGGTCGCGGGTACGCAGCTCCAGGCTGAATTCCGACTCCTGGGTGGCCCGGTCGTTCGGGTCCGGGAAATTGGCGGCCTCGTCCTGCATGTGGTGCACGGTACGATCCACTTCTTCCATGAGCTCCCTCTTCCAGGCATTCAGGATCTTGCGGAAATGCTCTTCCTGCTGGGCGTTCATGTACTCTTCGCCGCGCTTCTCCTTGTAGGGCTCGACGCCGAAATGACTCAGCAGAGACTGGCTGCTCGCAGCTGTGCGGGCAGTCGTTTTCTTGCGCGGGGCTGTCTTCTTCGAGACCTTCTTTGCAGTTGTCTTCTTTTTCGCGACAACTTTTTTCTTCGCAGCCACCTTCTTTTTGGCAACGGCCTTTTTCGCAGAGGCGACCTTCTTTTTTGTCGCCACTTTCTTCTTTGCCGCAGTCTTTTTCTTTGCAGCCATCAAGCCGCTCCTCAATTGCTTCCTGAACAGGGGCGCTATCTATATCAGAAAGCTTCATAGTCGACAAGCACAGCCTCCATAAATCGGGGAAATCCGGTGTTTGAAATCGAATTTCGCCAATTTTTGTGAAAAATCGTCTCCGACACCGGTATGGGCATTAAGATGGGTGAAAAATCATTTCCGACACCGGTATGGGCAACGATCCACTCGTCTTCACATTTTTCCTGATCTTTACAGGTGCAGCGATCATGGCGACGCTGGCACTTTTCGCCCGCCAGTCGCTGCTGATCGCCTATGTGGCGCTTGGCGTGCTCCTCGGTCCCTCTGTGCTTGGGCTGATCGACCAGCCCCAGGTTGTCGAGCAGATTTCACACATTGGCATCATTTTTCTGCTGTTCCTGCTGGGACTCAATCTCAACCCCGACGAGTTGCTGCGCATGGTGCGAAAAACCGTGCTCGTGACCATTCTGAGCTCCCTGCTGTTTGCCCTCGGGGGATTTCTTGTCTCGTTGCTGTTCGGCTTCACTCTTGTCGAGGCGCTGCTGATCGGCGCCGTGACGACTTTTTCCAGCACGATCATCGGTCTCAAGCTTCTACCGACCTCGGTGTTGCATCACAGACGCACGGGGGAGGTGATCATCAGTATCCTGCTGTTGCAGGACCTCCTTGCGATTCTGCTGCTCGTCGTCATTAAAGGGGGTGCCGGTGGCGGGATGGGGGTCTGGGAACCCCTGCTGCTGGTGCTCAAATTACCCCTGCTCGTGCTGTTTGCGTGGTTGTTCACGCGATATGTCATCGTCCCGCTGATCAGCAGGTTCGATCGCATCCAGGAGTTCATCTTTCTCGTTGCCATCGGCTGGTGTCTCGGAATGGCCGAACTCGCACAGTGGGTCGGCCTGTCGGCCGAGATAGGCGCCTTCATTGCCGGGGTTTCGCTGGCAACCGGGCCGGTGGCGCTTTTTGTTTCCGAGAGCCTCAAACCTCTGAGGGACTTTTTTCTCGTGCTTTTCTTCTTTTCGCTGGGTGCGCAGGTCGAACTCGACATGGCCCTGCCGGTGATCCTGCCTGCGCTGGTACTGGCCGTTGTCACCATGCTCGGCAAACCGCCTGTGTTCCGCTGGCTGTTGCGGCGAATCGGCGAGTCCGGGGAGCGTTCTGCGAATATCGGTGTACGCCTTGGCCAGATGAGCGAATTCTCGCTGCTGATCTCGGTCGTGGCCATGCAGTCCGGGGTGATTGGTCACCATGCCGCCTACCTGATCCAGTTTGCGACGCTGTTTACCTTCATCGCTTCCTCCTGGTGGATTGTGCGCAAGCTGCCGACGCCGATTGCGCTCAAGGACGAACTGAGACTGGATTGAGCCGCTCCTTTCTGCAACCATGCGTTGTGTCACTGCCAGAAACTCTTCATGGAAAAATACGACGCCGTTATCAAGAGCCCGATCGGTCATATCGGTATTCTCGCCGAGGCTGACAGGATCACCGGGGTCCGCCTGGTCGTCGAGGGCACGCGCGAGCGCATGCCGCGCGAGGGCGTTGCTGCAGATGCGGCGCGTGCGCTCAAGACCTATTTCAGGACCGGTCAATGGCCGGCAGAAATCCCGTTACAGGAGCAGGGCACGGAATTTCAGAAAAGGGTCTGGGGTCTGCTGCGCACGATCACTCCGGGCACAACACTGACCTACGGCGAGGTCGCCAGGCGGTTGCAAACCAGCCCCCGTGCCATCGGCCAGGCCTGCCGTACGAACCCCTGCCCGATTCTGACGCCCTGCCACCGGGTGGTTGCCGCAAACGGCACCGGCGGCTTCTCCGGAGAGATCGATGGCGAGTGGCCGGGCATCAAGGCCTGGTTGCTTCGTCACGAAGGCTACATCGCATGAGCGACGAGTCGCTCATCGAGCAATTCGCCGATGCGCTCTGGATGGAGCGCGGGCTCAGCCGCAATACGCTGGCAGCCTATCAGTCGGACCTGGCCAAGGCTGACGAATGGCTGGATGAAAAAACCGGTCGCTCGCTGCGAAACGCACACCGCGAGGATTTGCTCAGCTATCTCGCGGAGCTTGGCATACAGGGGCGAAGCGCTCGTTCCACGGCCCGTCTGCTCTCTTCCCTGCGCCAGTTCTACCAGTGGCTCGTGCGCGAGAACATGCGCAGCGAGGACCCTTCGGCACAGATCGAGATGCCGAAACAGGGGAGGCCATTGCCCAAGTCCCTGACCGAGGACGAGGTCGAGCGCCTTCTCGATGCCCCGGATCTTTCCAGCCCGGAAGGTTTTCGCGACCGAACAATGTTTGAACTGCTTTATGCCACCGGTTTGCGGGTATCCGAACTTGTGACCCTGCGCCCGGACCAGGTGAGCCTCAACCAGGGTGTCGTTCGCGTCACGGGCAAGGGCGGCAAGGAACGGCTCGTACCGCTCGGTGAGGAGGCGGCCGACTGGCTGCAGCGCTTTGTCAGGGGCGCC
>JASFPB010000247.1:0-3858 GCA_050116235.1 Chromatiales bacterium
TCGGCTCTGGTTGCTCGATGAGCGTGGCGAGCTAAGCCCGGTGAACGTGATTATAGGTGCCTCCGACGGCGTGTCGACTGAAATCCTGGCGGGAGATTTGGCCGAGGGCGCCCAGGTCATCATAGAACAGAGAGACCCGTCATGACGCCCAACATGGTCACGACACCCGTCACGGCACCAGCAATGCCCATCATCGAGCTCGCCGGACTCACGAAAGTATTCGGCAAGGGGGACGCGCTGGTCCGTGCTCTGCGCGGGGTCGATCTCCGCATTCATCGAGGCGAGTTCGTCGCTCTGATGGGCCCGAGCGGCTCCGGCAAGTCGACCTTCATGAACATCGTCGGCTGCCTCGACGAGCCCTCGTCGGGAACCTTCCGCTTTGAGGGCGTCGACATTGGCAAGCTAAACAAGGATCAGCTTGCCCTGCTTAGACGGCACTATCTCGGTTTCGTTTTTCAGGGATTCAATCTGCTCGGACGAACCAGCGCGCTCGAAAACGTCGAATTGCCACTGCTCTATCGAGGTGTGTCGTTAAAGGAGCGGCGCGCACGCGGGTTGAAGGCGCTCGAGGACGTGGGCCTGAAGGGGCGAGAGGGGCATACGCCAGCGGAACTCTCGGGCGGACAGCAGCAGCGAGTTGCATTCGCTCGCGCAATCGTCACTGACCCGATCGTGCTGCTAGCGGACGAGCCGACCGGCAATCTCGATACCCGTACGAGCGTGGAGATCATGGAGCTCATGGTGGCACTGAACAAGGGGCGCGGCATTACCATCATAATGGTGACACACGAACCGGAAATGGCCGAATACGCCCACAGGCTGGTGAGCTTCGTCGATGGTGTGGTCCGTTCGGACCGCCGCACAGAGAGGTCGGCCTGATGTTGTTCAGCGCATTCAAGCTCGCCCTCGGATCCATTGCCGGGAATGCGATGCGTTCATTTCTCACGATACTCGGTGTGATCATTGGCGTCGCGGCCGTGATCACAATGGTCACTCTCGGTTCCGGCGCTACCGAGCAGGTGACATCAGACATCGAGGGTCTCGGCTCGAACCTCGTCATGATTGTGCCGGGAAGCGGCATGCGAATGGGCGGTCAGGCGGTCAGCAAGCCCTTTAAATCCGACGATGCAGACGCGATTCGTGACCAGATTGCCAACGTAGTCGCAGTTTCGCCATCATCTCAGAAGCGCATCGTCGCCGTATATGGAAATCAGAACTGGGCCACGAACGTCACCGGCATTGTCGGGGAATACTTCGACGTCTTCGACTGGAAATTCTCGGAGGGCCGTTCGCTCACGGAAGGCGAAGTCCGCTCGGGTGCCTCCTCATGTGTCATCGGCGAGACGGTCCGAATCGAGCTGTTCGGCGCGCTGAGTCCGATTGGCGAGAGCATCCGCCTGGGAAATGTATCCTGTCGAGTCGTTGGCCTTCTCGACGCGAAAGGCCAGTCGAGTTTCGGCACCGATCAGGACGATTTGGTGCTCGTCCCGCTTCGGACTTTCCAGAGGCGGATCAGCGGAAACACGGACGTGGCCCTTATCGCTATTTCCGTGAGCGGGGAAGCGCTCATCAACCGGGTGAAGGGCGACGTAACATATCTCCTGCGAGAACGCAGACGCATTTCGGCCGGAGAGGAAGACGATTTCAGCGTCCGCGACATGACAGAGATCACCGACATGCTGACCAGCACGACCACCATCATGACTATGTTGCTCGGGGCCGTGGCGGGCGTGAGCATGCTCGTAGGCGGTATCGGCATCATGAACATCATGCTGGTGTCAGTGACCGAGCGGACACGCGAAATCGGAATCAGGCTCGCCATCGGCGCGCGGCGAGGCGACGTACTCCTGCAATTCCTCGTTGAAGCGGTTGTGCTGGCCTCGCTCGGCGGCTTGATTGGTGTGATCCTCGCTCTTCTAGTCTCCTGGCTACTGGCTGGGATGATGGGCATACCATTCACACCCGACGCCGCCATCGTTTTCCTGTCTTTCTTTTTCTCGGCCGTTGTGGGTGTGGCGTTCGGCTATTTCCCTGCCCGTCGTGCCGCCACCCTGAACCCCATCGAGGCACTGCGATATGAGTAGAGCGAATGGGAGCCCACCCGTGCATCTGTTTCTCGCTACTGGTCTGTCATTTGCGCTTGCTGGCTGCGCGGTGGGTCCGGACTATGTGGCGCCGGATCCGGCACTACCCGGCGACTGGACGTCGTACGCCGAGCCTCAGAATGGAGAGGCGCGCCTTGAACACCTCGCGGATTGGTGGACGCTGTTTGGAGACCCGACGCTCAATGATCTGATCGAAAGGGCGATCGCAGCCAATCCCGAACGGGATCTTGCCCTCGCACGCGTCCGCGAGGCCCGCGCGCGATTTCGGGTCACCCGGGCTGAATCCTATCCCTCCGTCTCGGCAAGCGTCAGCTCGAGTAAAGTCGAGAGCACTGATCTCTCAGGTGAATCAGAATGGCGTGACGTCTACGATGCAGGTATCGACGCCAGCTGGGAGCTGGATATATTCGGCGGCAACAAAAGGTCCGTCGAAGTGGCCGAAGCCGTTATTGAGGCTCGACAGGCCGATTACGCCGACGTAATGACGAGCCTCGTTGCCGAGGTGGCTCTTACCTACGTGGATATGCGAACCCTGGAAGAACGTCTGCGGCTTACGCGGGCAAGTGTCGATGCCCAGGAGGAAACGTTCGATCTTACAAGGTGGCGAACGGAGGCGGGACTGACGACGGCGCTGGACGTGGAACAGTCCCGTGCGAATCTGGAATCCACGCGCGCCCAGATCCCCGCGCTCGAGCGCGATCTCGCGCAATCCCGAAACAAGCTGGCATTCCTGTTGGGGGAGGCGCCGGGCGATTTTGAAGCGCGGGGGATAACGCCGGCCGCGATCCCTGCGGCGCCGGCAAACCTCGCAATAGGTGTGCCGGCGGACATGCTGCGGCGACGCAATGACATTCGCTCGGCCGAGCGAGAGCTGGCGGCGCAAAGCGCGCGCATCGGCTTGGCCACGGCCAGCCTGTATCCGAGTTTTCGCTTGACCGGTTCGGTCAGCTCGAGTTCGACTAACTTTTCAGGGCTCTTCGACAGTTCCGCTGTGACTACCAGCCTCGTTCGGGGTATCAGCGCTCCGATCTTCAATTTCGGCCAGTTACGCGCCAACGTCGAGGCCGAAGATGCCCTGTACGAGCAAAGTCTCTCCGTCTATAAAAAAACGATCCTCAATGCGCTGAGAGAAGTAGAGGACGCCCTCGCGGCCCGAGCTGCTGCTGCGAAAAGTGCGAGTTTATTGCAGGATGCGGTCGAAGCAGCCACGAGTGTCCGTGATCTTGCAACACAGGAATATGAAGCGGGTCTGTCTGGTTTCATCGAGGTTCTCGACGCGCAGCGTACGCTCCTCTCCCTGCAGGAGCAGCACGCCCTCAATCAGTCCGCAGAGACCGGGGCCATGATCTCACTCTACAAGGCGGTTGGCGGCGGCTGGTCCGCAGCCCCGCAAGACACAGATTCAAATGGAGAAAACTCATGAATGCAGTGACCAGAATTGGCTCCTCAATTGCGGCAAGTGTTCTTTTCGCGGGATTCCTTACGGGATGTGAAGATGTAAAGCGGGAGGTCTGCGTGCCTCTGGCACCAGACTTCGAGGGTAGTGGGCCGGGCTACGAGCTGATCGATATCGTACGCCATGAGGTATGAGCAACGCGCGATTGGTTGCCGAAGGAGTTCGCTGAGTTCTCACCGTCGCTTCGCTGGCAAAAGAACGACCCGCGGATCCCGTTGCATGATGGTGGCAGATTCCTGCGGTCGCCGGGATGCGTCAAGGACGGACAGTACAGTTATATGCGCGCGTTCGATAGGC
>JASFPB010000248.1:0-3844 GCA_050116235.1 Chromatiales bacterium
CTCACGCCCCTATGTGCGCTTGCGCTCGCGGAACTTGCGCAGCGTGCCGGTTTCCCGCCCGGGGTGATCAATGTCATCACGACCATGGACAGCGCAGCTGTCGGCAGGGAGTTGACCTCAAGTCCGTTGGTACGAAAGCTCTCGTTCACAGGGTCGACCGAGGTCGGCAAGCTGCTGCTGCGCGACGCTGCCGGGACGGTTAAGAAGGTGTCGCTGGAACTCGGCGGCAATGCGCCCTTCATTGTTTTCGATGATGCCGATCTCGATGCGGCCGTGTCCGGCGCCATGGCATCCAAGTATCGCAACTCGGGGCAGACCTGTGTCTGCGCCAACAGGCTGCTCGTCCAGGAAGCTGTCTACGACGCCTTTGCCGATAAGCTCGCACAGGCAGTCGAGGGACTCCGGGTCGGTGAAGGGACGACAGAAGGGGTGAGCCAGGGACCCCTGATCAACGAGGAGGCGGTCGAGAAAGTCGAGGGCCATATCCGGGATGCGCTGGAAAAAGGCGCGCGTCTCGTGACAGGTGGCCAGCGGCACGCACTTGGCGGTACCTTTTTCGAGCCGACGATTCTTGCCGACGTGACGCCTGAGATGCGGGTTGCCTGCGAGGAGACCTTCGGTCCGGTCGCGCCGCTGTTTCGTTTCTCCACGGAGGAGGAGGCGATCGCACTGGCCAACGATACCGATTCCGGACTGGCGGCTTACTTCTACAGCCGCGACATCGGGCGTATCTGGCGTGTTGCCGAGGCGCTCGAATACGGCATGGTCGGTATCAACGAGGGCATCATCTCGACCGAAGTGGCGCCCTTCGGTGGCGTCAAGGAGTCGGGTCTCGGGCGCGAGGGTTCGAAATACGGCATCGAGGAGTTCACCGAACTCAAGTATCTCTGCATGGGCGGGCTCTGAACAAACTGTCAGGAACAGAGCCGCGACTCGACAGGATGAGAGGGAGCTGCATCAGGCAGGTGTCTCGCATGATAAGAAAATCTATCAGCCCCAGACCAGAGGCAGCAGGAAGACAACCGCCAGTGTAATGAGCACCACCCCGGCGAGGTTCATCCAGATACCGGCGCGTACCATCTCGGGAATCGTGATCTTGCGGCTTGCGAAAATGATGGCGTTGGGCGGTGTCGCCACGGGCAGCATGAAAGCGAAGGAGGCTGCCAGCGCAGTGGCCACCATGGGGTAGAAGGCCGGTTCCCCGATGCCACCGGCCAGGCCGGCGACGATCGGCAACAGCATGCTCGCCGTGGCCGTATTGGAAGTCACCTCGGTCAGAAAGATGGTGACCAGCGCGATGACGACAACGAAGACGAGCCAGTGCGTACCCGTGAGAAAGTCGAGCCGGTTGCCGATCCACTCGGTCAGCCCGGAGAGCTGGAACCCCTGAGCCAGCGCAAAGCCGCCGCCGAAGAGGATCAGCACCTCCCAGGGTACGGAGACGGCGGACTGCCAGTCGAGCAGCCGCTCGCGACTGCCGCTGCCGGCAGGGATGACGAAGAGCGCCAGTGCACCTGCGATGGCAATCGTCGAGTCGTCGAGCAGATTGATCCACTCCAGCGGGATCAGGCCCTTGAAGACCCAGAGGAAGGCGACAGTCGTGAAGACCAGCAGCACGCGCTTCTCCTCCGTGCGTAACTGCCCGAGCGCGTCGAGTTCCTCGCGCAGCAAGCCCGTCGAGGCCTCGTCGAGACACTCCTTGTGCAGTGGTGAAAGGAGTCGCGTCAGGTAGAACCAGCAGAGGAGAAACATCGTCAGCGAGAGTGGCAGTCCGAGCAGCATCCATTTCCAGAAGGGGATGCTGATACCGAGCATCTTCTCGGCAACGCCTGCCAGCACGGCATTGGGCGGTGTGCCGATCAGTGTGGCAACTCCGCCGATCGAGGCGCCGTAGGCGATACCGAGCAGCAGCGAACGGCTGAAACCGCAACCCCTGTTACCGAGCCGTCCGATCACCGCCAGTGCGATCGGCAGCATCATCATGGTGGTTGCAGTGTTGCTGAGCCACATGGAGAGAAAGGCCGTGGCCGCCATGAAGCCGAGGATGACCCTGTCCATGCGACTGCCGACGATGCGCAGCACATGCAGGGCGATACGCCTGTGGGCATCGCTGCGCTCCATGGCCGCGGCGATCCAGAAACCGCCGAGAAAAAGAAAGACGAGGTGGTGGGCATAGTTGGCTGTGACGCCCTGGATATCGGTCACGCCGAGTAGCGGGAAGAGGACGACCGGCAGCAGTGCTGTCACGGCGATTGGCAGAGCCTCCGTCATCCAGAGGATCGCCATCATGGCGGCGACGGCCGCAACACTGCGTGCACCGGCGGGCATCGCCTCTTCCGGGACGAGCAGCTGGATCAGCAGAAAGAGAGCCGGGCCGGCAAAGAGTCCCAGGCGGCGAATCGTCATGCTTCTCCGTCGATCGATTGAGAGATGCAGATCATGGTAACGAAAAGCAGGTGATAACTCCCGTGACCCGTATCAAGCCATTCGCGGTATGGTCTGGCGGTTGTCCAGCCTTTGCAGCGTTCAGGTGACAAAGGCTCTCTCTCTGAGCCTCGGGCTGTCGGACAATAGTGATGAAACCAGCCAGGCAGAGAGCCGACCGAGAGATGCCCGTCACTGCAAGCCAGACTGAACCGGAGAGTATCGAGCAGGCGCTTCCGCCGATCGCCTTTGTCGATCTCGAGACCACCGGCATGCGTCCGACACGCGACGGAATCACGGAGATCGGCATCGTGCTCTCGGACCGGGGGTGTATCACCGAAGAGTGGTCGACGCTGCTCAACCCGGAAGCGCACATCCCCTGGAAGATCCAGGAACTCACCGGGATCAGCAATGGTATGGTCAGGGATGCACCGCGCTTCGAGGAGGTGGCAGATGAGGTCGCCGAGCTGCTGCAGGAGAGGCTCTTCGTGGCCCATAACGCGCGCTTCGACTACGGCTTCCTGAAGAATGCCTTCCGGCGCCTCGGCATCGATTTCTCGCCACGCGTACTCTGCACGGTCAAGCTGTCGCGCTGCCTCTTTCCGCATCAGCCCCGTCACAGCCTCGATGCCCTCAAACGCGTCCACGGCATTCATGCCGACCAGAGGCACAGGGCGCTGGCGGATGCGAAGTCGCTGCATTTCGTGATGCAGGCGTTTCAGCAGAAGGTTGGTCCGGAGGCACTGCAGTCGGCCATGCAGGCGCAATTCCGGCGCCAGTCGCTGCCACCGCATCTCGACGAAAGCATGCTCGATGGCATCGGCAACAGGCCCGGCGTCTATCTCTTCTACGGCGAGAACGACGTGCTGCTCTATGTCGGCAAGAGCGTCACGCTGCGCACCCGCATCCTCTCGCATTTCTCCTCCGATACCGCCAGCGACAGGGAGATGCGCATGTCGCAACAGGTACGGCGTATCGAGACCATCGAGACAGCCGGCGAACTCGGCGCGCTGCTGCTCGAGGCCGAGCTCGTCAAGCAGCGCCAGCCGACGCTGAACCGGCAGCTGCGCCGTTACCGCAGTCTTTGCAGTCTTCACTGGGATATCAAGGGAGGAGGGCAGCCGGAGATCGTTGCGATCGATCGCCTCGATGCGGCCAACACGCCCCATCTCTTCGGTCTCTTCAAGACCCGGCGCGCGGCGCAAAAGGCGCTGCTGCAGGCTGCAGAGAACTACCGGCTCTGCCACAAGCATATCGGTCTCGAGAAGGGAGAGGGTGCCTGTTTCGGCTACCAGTTGCAGCGATGCAATGGCATCTGTGTCGGCGAGGAGCCCGAGATGCAGCACAGGATTCGCATGCTCGAGGCGCTGCTGCCGCTCAAGATCAAGGCCTGGCCCTTTAACGGCAGGATCGGTATCCG
>JASFPB010000249.1:0-3841 GCA_050116235.1 Chromatiales bacterium
GAAGTTGTGAACAAGAATAATACTATCAGGGTAAGGAATCTGATCATCTGCATGGTCTCCGGGACACTTCCGTCAGGGTTCGCAGGAGTGCAATCCGCATAGAGGTTTCGCAAAGAAATCCGGGTATTGCGGGGATTGTCAGACTTGTACTCTATCTGCACGCTGGATATCCTGATACGAGATTTCCGCAAAAATCACGCTTCATGGAGATAATCCTCGACAGCCGGTTCGACGATCTGGAACAGCTGTCATCACTCACGAAGGCATGGGACCTTGATTTTCGCCTTATCCAGAAAGGCGGCTTTCAGGGACAGATTCGGCAGTCCGTGATGCCTGAAATTCTCATCAGCTATGCGCGTTTCAACAGCAGGTTGCACCAGGCGGGTACGACACCACCGGGTTACCGGACTTATGGACTGCCGGACACAGGGTGTCAGGGATTCTGGTGGCTCGGACATGAGGTAGATGGCCACTGTGTCACGCGCTTTGGCACCGATAGTGAACTAATGTGTGTCAGTAGCGACGACTTTGCAGTCTATACGCTATCGTTGCACGAGAACTTCCTCGAGCAGCTGTCTGAATCCCTCGTTCTGTCTTTTCCCGGACCGGATCGAAAAGTCACGAGAATAGCGAGGAAGCAGATAGCAACCTTGCGTCAACTGGCGAAATCAGCAGTTTTCCACAGGGCTTCGTCTGTACGCACTGAAGCGGCCAACCAACTAGCACAACAACTGCTTGCCTGCTGTGCTGATGGGACAAGTGTGCCTGGTTCCAGTGCACGCAACAGGGATCAGGCGATCAATCGGATCATAGAATACCTCACGGAAAATCGGTGCAACCATCCAAACCTTTCCGAGCTTTGCGAGGTTGCGCATGTGAGCGAGCGTACGCTCCAGTATGCCTTCAGGGAGCGTTACGGTTTATCACCTGTTCAGTTTGTGCGATGTTGGCATCTCAATAGTGCGCGTCAATTACTCCTCTCTTCACCCCGGAATGGCAGAACAATTGCTGATATTGCGGGGATGTGTGGCTTTTTCGATCCAAGTGTCTTTGCGAGACATTATCGCCTTCTACATGGGGAACTGCCATCTGCCACCATAGCCAGGGCGGATTCTTGAAATAAGCAGTGACAGCTTCCAGGCGTTAGGCGAGAAGTTAGCAAGATGCCAGCCCTGCCTGCAGATTTTCAGATTTCCAGCCCCTACCCTCTCATAAGCTCCCTCGATGTTCGGCATTCTGCAGTAAACAGGGTTCAGACCACGTTTTTTGAGATGCAGTCTTTGAATCCTGGTTTGACCTCAATTAGCCCAATTAGCAACTGCCATCTTGGCGACATGCCCGGCTGCTATACTTTGACGGAAAAACAGTCGCAACATGCCGCTCACCAGAAGAAAAAATGAACGGCACCACTGGAGGATAATCCATTGAACAAGATTGAGAAGACCGCTCTGGCCTGCGCTCTATCCGTTTTTGCCAGTTCAATTATGGCGTTTGAACCGCCACCGGAAGGATCGAGCCTCAACAAGGCCTTCACAGGGGAATCCTATTCACCCTATGCCGCACGCAGCTTTCCAAGCCGACCGCTATGGGGCGACACGCACCTTCACACCTCCACCTCGTTCGATGCTGGCGCCTTCGGCAACCGGCTCGATGCACGGGAGGCATACCGCTTTGCCAAGGGACACGAGGTGGAAGCCACCACGGGCATGAAAGCACGCCTGTCCCGCCCGCTGGACTGGCTCGTCGTTGCTGACCACTCTGACAACATGGGACTCTTTGATCTGATCTTCGCCGGTGACCGCAGTATCACCTCCGACCCCGAGGGCAAGCGAATCTACGAGATGATCAAGGCCGGTGGGGATACGGCAGTCCAGGCATCACTCGAGCTCATCGACAACTTTTCAAAGGGCCAGGCGATCTCCGATGCCCTCGCGGTCGAGCCGGGTACCAAGATCTTCCGGTCGGTCTGGGACCGACAGATCGCCGCCGCCGAGGAGGCCTACGAGCCCGGGCGCTTTACCTCCTTCATCGGCTACGAATGGACCTCGCTGATCAAGGGTAACAACATGCATCGCGTCGTTATCTACCGTGACGGTGGCGAGCGCGCCGGCATGATGGGGCCCTACACAACCATGCCGCCGCAAGGCAGCCCCGATCCTCGCAACCTTTGGAAATGGATGTCTCACTATGAGGCCAACACCAATGGTGATGTCCTGGCACTGGCACACAATGGCAACCTGGCCAACGGGATCATGTTCCCTGAGACCGCACAGTGGAACGGAAAGGAACTGGACGAGGAATATGTTGTGCAACGCGCGCTCTGGGAGCCCATGTACGAAGCCACGCAGATCAAGGGCGATGGCGAGACCCATCCCTTCCTCTCGCCCAATGACGAGTTTGCCGATTACGAGTCCTGGGACAAGGGAAACCTGAATCTCAGCGAGGCGAAGACGGATGACATGCTCGCGGGCGAGTACGCGCGCTCGGCGCTGAAAATCGGTCTCAAGCTCGAAGAGAAGTTCGGCACCAACCCCTACAAGTTCGGCATGGTGGGTTCCACCGACAGCCATACATCGCTTGCCACTGCACAGGAGGACAACTTCTTCGGGAAGCACTCTGGTACTGAGCCCGGCCCGGAGCGTCCAATGCATGTGGTCGGACAATTCGGTGACCAGAAGATCCTGGGGTGGGAACAGGTCGCTTCTGGCCTCGCCGCAGTCTGGGCAGAGGAGAACAGCCGCGAAGCAATCTTCGACGCCATGGAACGCAAGGAAGTCTATGCCACCACAGGCTCGCGTATGGGTGTGCGCTTTTTCGGGGGCTGGGACTTTACCGACGAAGACATCACCTCGAGAACACCTGCCTTCGCAGGCTACGCCAAGGGTGTTCCCATGGGTGGCGATCTCCCTGCGACGCCCGAGGGTGCCTCCGCACCGAGCTTCATGGTCTATGCACTCAAGGATCCAATCGGCGCCAATCTCGACCGTATCCAGATCGTCAAAGGCTGGCTCGACGCCAATGGCGAAACGCAAGAGAAAGTCTACGACGTCGTCTGGGCCGGGGATCGCCAACCGGATAAAAACGGAAAACTTCCTCCCGTTGGAGATACAGTTGACGTCGCCCGCGCAACCTGGACCAACACTATCGGTTCCGCCGAGCTTGCTACTGTCTGGACAGATCCGGATTTTGATCCATCACACTCAGCCTTCTACTATGTCCGCGTGATCGAGATTCCGACACCGCGCTGGACAGCTTACGACGCCTTCCGCTTCGATCTCGACTTGCCTGAAGAAGTCCCGATGAAGACCCAGGAGCGGGCCTACACATCGCCGATCTGGTACACGCCAAAAGGCTGATTCGATACGAAAGTATCAACAGGGGGCAGACCACGGTTGTCGAGGTGCAAAGCATTAATCGTGGTCCCACCCCTTCCAGGTATGAATGCACCAGTGGCATCACGGGATCATAACCTGTCAGCTATGAGATCACATTTACCGCTGGAGTGGTTATTACATTTCCATGAAGAACAGCCGTTCCTGGCTGCCAGCCGAGATTTGCCGAAGACCCGGCTGCCCGGTATTTCAGATTTCCTGCCTTCTCCCCCGTCACCGAAACGCGAAAGGAACTCTTCCGTCCGGAAAAAGAGAGAGTATCCCTGTAATACGAATGCGAAAGTGTCGCAAGGAGTGACTTCCCTATGCACCATCGGCAACACTTGGAAATCATCTGAAATATCATGAGCACCGGATAGCTTATTCCAAGGCCGGGGTTATTAACCGGGACTGTGCGATAAAAAAGATCGGGCCTATAGGGGAAAGAGTTGCCGTGATGATGGGAGGGG
>JASFPB010000250.1:0-3824 GCA_050116235.1 Chromatiales bacterium
GCGCGAAGTCAAAATGTCCCTTGCCAGTTTTCAAGAGACCCTGCAGATCTTTCGCCACGGCATCGAGTCCAATGTCGAGGAACAGCTTGCCATCCATCGGCGAGTCCGGCTTGATGCGCCGGGCCAGAATACCGTAATCGAAGCGTGACACCTTCGCCTCGAGATGGAGTTCGACATTCTCTTTCATCGGCCTGTAGCGAAAGCCAAGATTGACAGAACCACCCGGCACGCTGAGTTCGATAGGCTCTATTCGTAACTGGCCATTCTCTACTATGAGTGCCATTTCACCGTCCCCGAGCTTGTCTCCCCCCGAAAGGACCTGATCGATCCTGAGGTCGACATTGGCATCGAAACTGTTGAGCACTTCTGCAGACAGCACCGAGCGGACCCTGGCCCCGGTTTGCCCTGGCGTTTCAGTTTCTGTTTCCTTCTTCTGATCCGAGATTTTCTTTTTCTCGGGTGACCAGCCCTGCAGGTTGAAATCGTTGATCTGCAGGAGTGGCGAATGCAATGCCAGATCTATACGGGGCTTGTTGCCGGACTTGTCGACCATGAGTGCCCCTGTGAGCTGGCTGGTTCCGACCGCGACCTGCATCTCCTTCAGAGACAATTGCCCGGGTTCGAGATGAAATTGTCCCTCGAGGCTGTAGGGGCCGAGTGATGGCAGATCGAGGTAGAAAGTTTGATTAAAGGTAGAGAGCTTTTCCCCTTTTACCTGCAACGCCAGATCAATCGCTCCGGTTGTGATTGGCAGCGTCAATTCGCTATCCATAGCAAGCGTGGCATCGGCAAACGTGATATCGATGCGGGCAGGCACGGCATCGCCCCCCCGGACGAAGTCAATCAGTCTGCCTGACTCAGCCTTGATCTTCAGGTCGTGCTGGTCCAGCTTCCCTGTCAGGTCGAGTTGTACCGGCTTGTCCGGCTCTATTGCAAGATTGATGTTCTCGACATCGATCGACAGCTGTTCCTTTCCTGCACCCTGCCCGACCAGAGCCTCGCCTGCCGAGAGAGTGGCAGTCAACATCGATTTTTCCAGAATGTCCTTGAGGCTGTCCCCTACGACCCTGGCGTCGATCGAAAGCTTCTCCGTGACAACATGCAGGTCTTCTGCGATGCCAAACCATGCAATGATTCCGCCTACGTCAATCGAGGCAATTTCAGTACTGAAAGCGAGACTCGGCTCACCGGACTCGTGACTGAGTTCAGCTATAAAGCTGAGTGGCGTGCTGGCTATCTCACCATTGATCTCAGCCCTGGAAACACTGGCCTTGTGGGCGAGCTCCATCAGTGAGGGGGCATCAACAGCCAGACTGAACGGGACTTCCTGCAAGGTGCCCTCTGTTTCTATCTGGACGGGCGTCTTTGCACCCAGTGCACCACTCAGCTGACCCAGTTCAAAAGCGATCCTTTTATCAAGTGCACGATCGGTATAGTTAACAACTACACTCTTGAGGGTCATTTCCTTGACCTCGAATGCGATATCTTTCCTGTCATTCTGCCCGGAGGAGTCAGCATCCATTGATACATTATTTCCGGATTGTGCATCACCTGTTGTCTCGGGAAGATTCCAGTTTCCATTGCCTTGCGCATCTGACTCCAGGTTCAATTCGACACCCTCGGCGCTGAAACTGATGACATTCAACTCGCCAAGCAAAAGTGGCAATGCCCTGACTTGCAGCTGCAGGTCATCAAGCGTGGCAAAAGGAGAATCACCAAAACCTTCGGGATTGGAGAGTCGCACGTCACTGACATCGAATTTCGGCGTAAAGCTTACTTCCAGCTGGACGTCCCCCTCAATGATGAATTCACGTCCGAGGGCACTGCCGGCCGCGGTAGCCAGTGGTTCTCGCATGGCATTGAGATTAAGACTGATGCCCAGCAGGAGCGCAACCAAGATCGTAATGACCAGGAGTGCCACCAGTCCCACAATAGACTTGAGAATGATGCGAAGTGGTCCAGCCATCATGAAGTATCCTTTTGAAAACCGTTGATACGCTGCTCACAAGAGCCGCCTGAGAGAGGCAGCCCAGGCTCTTATTGTGCGATTCTTTAAATATAATGCAAAACAGCAGCGAGAGTGGCCAGCACAGATTTTTTCGTATTCATCCTGTTACTGATAACTGTTGACCAGGCAGAAAGCGCAATCCCAATGAAACTAATGAAACTGAGGAGAGGTATATTTCTGCGCCCTACTCTCTCATTGACAGTTACCAGGGAGTCTTTGACATAAGGCTTACAGGGCAATTCTGGCTCTCAGGCCAAACATGAAGATGCTGTCATCCCGGGGATTGAGAGCCGGGTTCTTGATGTACTGGATGCCGGGGGTCAGTGCAATTTGTTGAGTCAGTGGAATACGATAGAAAGCCTCGACCGTGTACTGGTCATCCAGGCCACTTCCAAAGCTGCTCTCGTTCGGTTCGCCCCAGTTGACACCGACACCCAGCAAATCGGCGCCAGGATTTCTCTGATACAGCACACCCAGACTGAGGGACTTTTGCAGCAGGCTGCCGCCGTCCTCTGCATAGCCGCCGCGCACGAAAGGCATCCAGTGATCATCGATATGACGGACATGGGAGAAAGCCAGCCCCCACCCTTCAATGGCGCCTGCCTGCGGGCTGTCATCGACATGCCAGAGAGTGACATGCGTATTGTCCTGGTAGATGCGACCTTGCGAGGTGGTCCAGCCGGCCTCCAGCGTCACAAAATGCTCGCTGTCACTGAAGAAGCGGTCAAAACTGTCATCGAAGGGATCCGTGGAATCAGCATAGGCGTTTGTAATGCCGCCAATGAGATAGAGATTGTCAGTCAGCATGCCGGCTGCCGCGATACCGAGGGTAGCATCATTCGGCAGGAACATGCTGGCAGAGCCGGTGCTGAAGGCGAGATTCGTAAAACCGGTCCAGGGTGAAGCGCCGATAAAGGTATCGGCATAGTCTGTGGCGTCGAGATAACCTGCGATCACTGTCGCCCTGCCCTCGTTGAATCGCTGTCGCCAGTAGAGGTTGGTCAGACGTGTTCCCTGGTTGCTCCAGGGTGCGCCGATGAAACCGACATAGCCGAGTTCGCCGAGCCCGAACCCGTTTGGAGACACCTCGCCGTAACGGTGGCGATGCTCGATCTTCCAGACAAATGTACCCGTGTTTTTCGTGCCTCGCCCTACCAAATCCCAGGTGCCGAAGAAACGCAGCATGCCTCCCGAGGCAGTGTCTTCGTCAAGACTGTTGTCTGAAGCCAGATAAAGTGCCGAGTAATCGACACCGAATGAGAAACCGTGCCTCTCCTGCAGGCCACCCTTCCACTCGAACCAGGGATCGAGCACTCGTTCCTGGACAAGCGCAGGGATGGATTTTGCATCATCGGCAATCAGATTTTCCACGGCATCCGGGCTGCCGAAGTTAGTTCCACTATCGGAATCTGCAGCTATTGCGGGGGACACTGCGGAAAGTGTCGTCAGTAGTAAAAAAATGTTTTTGAAACTGGTTTTTATCATCGTATTACTGATCAAAAAATCATCTGACATCCAGGGATACAACTTTGAAATATACAATCGGATGGTTATCTACGCTCATAACCCGAACCAGCTCGCAAGGCCATTCTTGACAACTGGTGCCACGTTCAGGCTAACCATCCAATCGGGTGCAAAAGCATCCGGCTTTTCAACGTAGTAATTCACTTCGACAGAAAACTTCCAGGGACGGCCATTCATGACGACCGTCTTGCCAACGGTAAGATTCAGGGGAACCGTCCACTGCTCTGCTGTCCAGTCATAGCCAATGGTAGGCGACGAGCCAATACTCCAGCCGTTTCCCGGGAGATGCGTA
>JASFPB010000251.1:0-3822 GCA_050116235.1 Chromatiales bacterium
GCCGTGGCAGCAGGACCCTACTCCATACCGGGTGTGGGTCTCGGAAATCATGCTGCAGCAGACACAGGTCGCTGTCGTGATTCCCTACTACGAACGTTTCATGCAGCGATTTCCGGATGTCGAGGCCCTCGCAAAAACTAGCCAGGATGATGTGCTGGCTCACTGGGCCGGGCTTGGATACTACAGCCGTGCGCGCAATCTGCATAAAACCGCGCAACTACTCATGGAAGAGCATGAAGGCATCTTTCCTGAAACAGTTGACGCTATCAAGGCCTTGCCCGGTATTGGCCGCTCCACGGCCGGCGCCATCCTCTCGCTGTCGAAAAATCTGCCGCACCCGATCCTCGACGGCAACGTTAAGCGCGTACTGGCTCGCCGCTTCGTCATCGAGGGCTGGCCTGGTACAGGCAGTGTGCTGAAACTGCTCTGGTCTCTCAGCGAACAGCTGACGCCTGTCGGGGAGGTGGCCAGCTACAACCAGGCGATGATGGATCTCGGTGCCACGCTCTGCACACGCAGCAAGCCCGGTTGCGACCGGTGCCCCTTAGAGGCGGATTGCGAGGCGCATGCAGTGGGCCGGCAGTCCGACTTTCCGGGCAGGAAACCGAAGAAAAAGCTGCCGGAGAAAACTACCTGTATGCTGATGATCCGAAATCCTGATGGCGAAATCCTGCTCGAAAAGCGACCGCAAAGCGGTATCTGGGCCGGGCTCTGGAGTTTCCCGGAATGCGATCCTCACGAGCCGTTTGAAACAGGATGCCGGAAACTCGTCGGTGATAAACCTGCCGTCTCCAGAGCGCTGCCCCCAAGACGTCACACATTCAGTCACTATCATCTGGATATCCATCCGCAGCTGATCAGCGTTAATAACCCTGCTGGTGGTGTGATGGATAGCGAGAGACACGTCTGGTATAAACCGGAACAGATCAAAACCGTGGGAGTAGCCGCGCCGGTTGCGCGTCTGCTTCGGGAAATCGAGGAACTCACATGAGCAGAACCGTCAATTGCGTCAAGCTGAAAAAGGAAGCCGATGGGCTCGACCGCGTGCCTTACCCGGGAGAACTCGGGCAGAAGATTTTCGATAACGTCTCCAAGGAAGCCTGGCAGCAGTGGCTTGGTCACCAGACCATGCTGATTAACGAGTACCGCCTGAGTCCGATGGACCCGAAAGCCCGCACCTTTCTCGAGGAGCAGATGGAGAAATTCTTTTTCGAGGAGGGCGAGTCGGAACTGCCTCCGGATTACAAACCCGAATAACCCGCAGTTGTCATTGCGAGGGAGCGCAGCGACCGTGGCAATCTCATTCCTGAGAAGAGGAGAATGTCATACCGAGGCTGCGAAGTAGCCGTGGCAATCCAGGGGCAGAAAGGTAAGAGCTGTCATTCCGAAGCTATAGTGCAGCTCTGGCAATCCCGTTAGTGATACAGCCAACTTTCCGGAAATCGGCCGCGAAATCTTGACTTGGCGCTCCACAGCAGGTTTAATTGCGCCTTCATTTTTCGGCCTCATGCCGGAAACATGCCCAGGTAGCTCAGTCGGTAGAGCAGGGGACTGAAAATCCCCGTGTCGGCAGTTCGATTCTGTCCCTGGGCACCATATCTATCAACGGCTTGCGAGCATTCGCAGGCCGTTTTTTTGTGATGATTTCAGACTCATTTCTGCCGTTACTGCGTTCCAGTGAAAGCAGGATGTTGAGCTAGTCCTCTATTCGTTTCTCTTTTCCCCAAATTAGTTTGTGAACATATTCCTCGTTATCTGAACCAGGATCGACTAAGTTCAGCCCGAACAACCGTGTAGTAAGTGTGTAGTTTATGGTGATTTCCGTTTGATCAGGAGCCGCGGCCGTCAATTCGAAGCTGATCTTATCCTTGGTAAATGGTCCAATTGGGCCGTATAAATGGGATGAGGATAATGTGAGATGTTTATGAGGAACAAAATTTTCAATATTGATAGTCCATACATTTGTGTTGATAGTGTTTTCTCTAAGCGGATCATCAACCTTTACTTGTATTGGTTTGAATTCAAGTCCCCTGGGCGGTTCATTTGGCTGGACCAGGGGCTCGCTAATTCTTGCTGACTTTGCAGGTGCTGGAAAGCTTTCTGTGCCAGGAAATGTATCAGAAATTATAATGTGAGGAAGACCGCGGATTTCTAATTGTTGCCTGTTTAGGTTCAGTGCATCAAATAACGAATCTTCTGCGTCGGAGAATGAAATGCTATATGTGTAAGTCGTTGAAATATTGGATAGTGATGACGCAAGCCCCCCATGGAGTATGATTCCCAGAACCAATACGCCAATTATGGTAAAGAATATTCTCTTTTTGTTAAGTGAGTTTATCATTTGATTATGTGAACTATACAGCTCTTTATTTGTGAAAAGAACCGGGATGATGCATTCTTCTTTCTGGTCAACATGAAATTATTAATCTTTCAGTTTTGGGCATGCAGGCTATATGTCAGTTGGTTAGTTTGTATGTGCGAGGTTTGTGTCTCAGAGTACTGCAATGTCATGTCACTGTCTTTCACCGTGACACAAGTGTTGAAGAGGGGGCGCCGTAAGTGACTGATATTAAAGTTAATGAATAATCAGTTTCCCGGCTGAAAATCCCCGTGTCGGCAGTTCGATTCTGTCCCTGGGCACCATCTCTATCAACGGCTTACGTTTCTACGTGGGCCGTTTTCATTTTCGATGACGGGAATTATGCGGGACTATCCAGCGCGGGCATTGGACCATGGATTGGGTTCGTGGCATGCGCTTGATGAGAACTGGCATTCGGGGTTTGGATATCGCGCGCTGAAGGTAGCGTAGAGAATGTCGACCTGTATTTCTCTGCCTGGCTGAACTATGCATTTTCCACGGTAGGATATCGCCCCCGGACCTGTGAGCAGATGGGCTCTGGTTGTGCGAAAGGCCCTTTTGACCAGCAATCCCTGTTAATTCATTGGCGGTTTTTATAATCTCAAGGCTGCGACAACCCCGAAGTATCGTCAAAGCATGCAAATTGAGGAAATTTACGATTTCATTGCCCGATCAGAACCTATCCTGCTGGGAGACTTGAACCCAAACGCGGATCTGCATGACGACCTGGGGATAACGGGCGACGACTTCTTCAGTATCATGCGCAGATTCGAGCAGGAGTTCAGCGTAGATATGCGGGAGTATCGGTGGTACTTCCACCATACCGAGAGCGATGCGCTGGGATTCCGTGGCTTGTTTAAAAACTCCCCGTCCTTTCGTGTGCCGCACATCCCGGTAACCCCCCGCTTGCTGTTGCAGGCTGTCACTGAGCGGCGCTGGCCCGTTGAGTATCCCGAGCACGATGTTTCCGGGCAAAAATTCGACATTACGATCGACCGGGTAATCGCCCTGGCCCTGGTCCTGCTACTGCTGACCTGGCTCATCCAAGCCTGATTTTGCGCACAAAGACCCGTCTACCCGATATTTTGCTTTGGAATCACTCCGAAGCAGCCTGCGTGGCTCGAATCACCTGGTAGGCAACGTTCCGGCCTGGTCAACAGGCTAGTGAGTACGGGCCGCAAATCAGGAATTGCCCCGAGAGACTGCTGCGCGATGAACGATGCAGGCAACGGGGCGGCAGCTCTGTCGGGATAGCGTCGGGTTCGCAATGCGAAGGTCGGGGGTTCGACACCCCTCCGCTGCACCAGCGGCCTTGGACTCAATCACAGCAACAGCTTCGCGGTTATAGAGCAGCATGCTGCTGCTATGCTCATCAACAAATCGAAACCTTGCTTACCGGGACAGGAAACAGGAATGACGATTTCGACGCTACTGCTAATCTGCCTGGCTGCCGGACTGCTCGG
>JASFPB010000252.1:0-3812 GCA_050116235.1 Chromatiales bacterium
GCCAGCCTGAACCTTATTGCCCAATCGTTCGAAGCAAAGGGCTTATTTGCTTTTCTCCCCTTCAGCTCTGATCCGAACGCATTTACCAACAACAACCACGACAACTCCTATGGCGCCAGCGTCCGCCTGGGCCTGATGTACGAGATCAACGACCGAGTCACCCTTGGTGCAACCTACCAGACCAAGGGATGGATGACGGAGTTCGATGACTATGCCGGTCTGTTTGCCGACGGTGGGGACTTCGACATTCCGCAAAACTACGGCATCGGCATCGCGATCAAGGCGACCAACAGACTCGACATCGCCATGGACATCATGCGAATCGACTACAGCACCGTGAACGCGATCGGCAACTCACCAAACAACCCAACCAAGCGTTTCGGTGATGATGATGGCCCGGGCTTCGGCTGGGAAGACCAGACCATCTTCAAAATTGGCGCCGTTTACCAGTACAACAATCAGCTGACTCTGCGTGCCGGCTACAACTACGGCGAAAACCCTGTCCCGACAGAAGGTCTGGGCTTTGCGCTCAATACCCTCGCACCGGGTGTTTCCGAACATCACCTGACACTGGGCTTTACCTGGGATATTGACGAGAACTCCTCGATCACGGGTTCCTACCTCCATGCCTTCAGCTCGGAGGTCGATGGTGATTTCATAGTGCCGACTGATCCGACTGACCCAACAGCTACAGCAAATCTGGGGTCCGGCTCCCTGGAAATGTCACAAAACGCCTTTGGCATCAGCTACAACAAGCGTTTCTGATAAACGTCTATAACCAAACCAAAGCCCGCGCATGCGGGCTTTTTCATCTAACCTGACCGGAGATGTAACCACGATGAAAAAACTGATTCTGACAACGGCCCTGCTCGCGCTTCCCTTCACGGCCAACGCCGGTTTCATGGATGCCGACTGGGCCAAGAAAGCCTGCGACGGCTGGAACAACAACGCCACCCTGACCAATGAACTCGGCGGCGACGAGTGGGCAGCCAATGATGGCGGCCGCGGCTACAAGCTGATCCAGATGTATCGTGACGAGTGCGGTGCCGACTCGAAAGTCCAGATTAACATCAGCAACCAGGATGGCAAGGCTGTCTGCACCTACGGCGGCAAGCCGGACGGCAAGGCCTTCGACAACTCCATGGACTACCTCATGCATGCAACCGACGAGGACTGGACCTGCATGGGTGAAGGCAGCTTCGGATGCGGCGCCATGGGCGCAATGACCACGGGTAAGCTCAAGTTCGACGGCCCGAAGATGGAAGCGATGGGCGTTATGGGCCCCTTCAACGCGTTCCTCAAGCTGACCGGCACGATTGGCGGCGAGAAAGGCGCCTGTAACTGATCCCTCTATCATCTGTCCGACCCTCCCGCCCGGGAGGGTCAACACTTCTCGCCTCTGACCATTTGTTGACAAATTTTCTTCTTACTTGTTTTCAATAGCTTAGATCAATATCCGTATCTTTTGCGAAAAATCAGCTGGCAGTAATATTAGAATCTGCTAAATTGCAGACATACAGATTTTCAAGGACAAGCCTTCAAAGCATTAACGAGGTGAATGATGTTTGTTTGTGCGCATTACGAGGAAGTCGCAAAAAAAATGCGTCGAATTCCGCTGGCCGTTCATGTCGGCTGGTTCATGCTCGGCGGACTTCTGCTCGGATTTGACTACTGGCTGCTGACCCTGCTGGGTATCGGCCTGCTGCTCTGGAGCGGGCACAAGCTCGTCTTTCGCAGCCGGATCGCCCTCTGCTGCCTGAAAAAGCGACGCCGTGCAATTGAACGGGGTGAAAACCCGAGTCCCTGCTTCGACGCGTAACCCCCTCTCCGTGTGGCAACGTCGCCGCATGATGCCCTCTGCAGAGAGCATCGATCCCGGACCCGCCAGCACGATGGCATCCCCGGACTGAAACACTCTGTAACCATTTCATTGTGATTTATCAATGGCATTTATATTAGCATTTGCTAAAGTAGTAGCCATCAAACTAGGGGAAAACCCTTAATCACGAGGTGAATTATGTTTGCTTGTGCACAAAACGAGGAGAAAGCCGTGAAGCTGCGCTCGACGCCGCTGGCTGTCCAGGTTGCCTGGTTCCTGCTGGGTGCACTCCTGCTGAGTTTCGACATCTGCATCCTGACCATCACGGCAGCCGGACTGCTCTTCTGGAGCGGACGCCAGCTCTACCAGCGCCTGAGGATAGCGATGTGCTGCCTGAAATCCCGGAGTAGCGCCATGCAGCGTGGTGAAAACGCCAAACCCTGCTTCAGTTTCGACGCGCTAGTGTAGGCGATTCATTGCCTTCTGCAGGTCCCCGCCAATGACGGTGGGGATCTCTTCGACACCCCTCTCGATTGCTTTTCGAATCAGCACATCTTCCTCCCTGGAAGGGCGCTTGAGGACATAATCGACAACCAGATTCCTGTCACCCGGATGCCCGATTCCGACACGCAGCCGGTGATAGTCGGCACCGATCGCCTTGTGAAGATCGCGCAGACCGTTGTGCCCCCCGTGACCGCCCCCTTTCTTCAGCTTGATGACGCCCGGAGGCAGGTCGAGTTCATCGTGCACGACAAGCACCTCGGCAGGCTGCAGCTTGTAGAAATTGCAGATCGCCGCCACTGCCTGGCCGCTGCGGTTCATATAGGTCATTGGCTTCAGCAGGTGGCACTGTGTCGAGCCGATATCGATTCTGCAGGCATGACCGAAAAACCGTTTTTCGGGCCTGAATGTGCCGCGGTAGCGTTCAGCAAGGGCATCGACAAAATGAAACCCTGCGTTGTGGCGTGTCAAAGCATACTTGTCGCCCGGGTTACCGAGGCCGACGATAAGCCTGATCGGGGACTCTTTTGGCATGAAGGAGAGGAGAGGTGAGAAGCCGGAGCATCAGGACGATGCCCCGGCAATCAGGAAGATTACTCTTCGCTCGCGGCTTCCTCGCCACCTTCGGCCGCTTCACCGCCCTCTTCCTCCTCTTCCGACTTGGAAGCGCGGGAAGCCAGGATGGTAATCACGGCCGAGTCATAGTCCTCGCCGAGGGCGAGTACCGGAATCTCGACGCCATCGGGTAATTGGATTTCGGAAAGATGGATCGAGTCACCGATGTTGAGGCCGGCACAATCGACCTCGATATACTCCGGCAGGTCAGCAGGCAGGCAGCTGATCTCGACCTCGGTCATGTTGTGCGAGGCAGTACCGCCCTCCTTGACGCCAGGCGTTGACTCCTCGTTGATGAAGTGCAGCGGCACCTGCATCTTGATGGCAGTCTTCTGGCTGATGCGCAGCAGGTCGAGGTGCATGATGAACGGCCTGGCAGGATGCCGCTGGAGGTCCTTCAGGACCACTTGCTCGCTCTCACCACCGACTTGCACGTTGAGGATACTTGAATAGAAGGACTCGTCCTCGAGCGCATGAAACAGCTCGCTGTGTTTGACTGTGATCATCTGCGGCTCCTTCTCGGCGCCGTAGATAATGCCTGGGACGAGACCCGCGTGACGCAGGCGGCGGCTCGCACCCTTCCCCATGTCACTGCGGGCTTCCGCGTTAATGGTCAGTTTCTCAGACATCGGTTTCTCCTTTCTGAGTAAAAAAACACCCCGCCAACCCGCGACCAGGTATTGACAGGGCAGCTCTGGAAACTCCGGGCGAATTTACCGCGGAGTGTCCGCTCGTCAGTCCACGAACAGTGAACTGACAGATTCTTCGTTACTGATACGCCGCATGGTCTCGGCTAGCAGGCCGGCGATGCTCAGCGGGCGTATCTTGACACACTCCTGTGCCGACGGGCTCAGTGCGATCGAGTTGGTCACGACAA
>JASFPB010000253.1:0-3800 GCA_050116235.1 Chromatiales bacterium
GGCCGGCCTCAAGGGTGTCTTTCACGTCGACGAGGGCTTCGAGGGCGAACTCAACGAGCATCACCAGCGCAGCAGTGTCGGAGGCTGGCGCTTTCACGGCTTGCCCTGGGAACAGTGCTGAACAGCAGGTCATAAAGCTCACCCGCATCACCTGGAAAGCCTGCCACTCCCGACAGACCCGACTCCCTCCCTGCATTTATTTCAGCAAATGTTGACATTTAAGTGACATTCGCCACTTGGCATTCACAAAATGCTCTATACTTCGGTTTATCCGGAAAAAAATACCACAAGAATAATGGCAGCTTGACTCTCCAGTGAGATAAACGCTGGCCAACTATCCGGTGCTGGCTTGGTTTGACGAGAAGATGACGCTTTTATCACGCTCAGGTTTTAAGAGGTGGACATCATGTCAATCAGAGTACTTGTGTGCTCCTGCAACCATGTGCGCAGGAGTGCAAGCCAGTTAATCAGACACTTCCTGTTGCCCGGACGGAACAACCCCTCCGGACTCCCCGGAATATTACGAACACCGCATCTCTACCCGATGCAGGCCCTTTCGCCTCCGCATCCGTGGGCTGACGACATCCTGCAGACATCTTCTTCTGACGGGGTGGTAAAAGCTGTTCCATACCGCTGCAGAAAGAGAGACGTCAGCAGTACGAGAGTTTTCCCGCGTCGACTCTGAAATACTGCCGGGAAGCGTTACACACCTCAATCCATCAACAGGTTCCCGCAGCCCTGCATTCGGAAATTTTCTGAATGACCGGCAAGAACACCGGAATGCGGACAGATATTCAGCAACTCAATCAAGGACTGTAAACAATGAACGAAGTATTCGAACTCTCGCATCTTCTGCCGATCGTCATGATCATAACGGCAGCCTATATCGTGCGTGGTATTGCCGGTTTTGGCTCCGGTCTGATTGCCATCCCCCTGCTGGCCTTTTTCCTGCCGCTCTCTGTGGCGGTGCCGATCGTGGTACTGCTGGATTATCTCTCCTCTTTCAGCCAGGGAATGAAAAATCATGAAGCCGTTGAATGGAAGGAGATCATTCCCCTGCTCCCCTACACCCTGATCGGTATTTTCACTGCGCTATTCGTCTTCAAGTATGTCGACGCCAACCTGTTGCCGAAGATCATGGGGGCCTTCATCATCGTCTTCGCTGTCTATACGCTGCTCTCCGTGAGCGTAAAATCAGGTTATTCACGCAAGTGGGCCGCACCCGCCGGTAGTTTTGGCGGCCTGATCGGAACACTGTTCGGCACAGGTGGGCCTTTTTACGTCATCTACCTCAAGCTCAGGGGACTCGACAAGACAAGGTTTCGCGCAACTTTTGCGGCCATCTTCATCATGGACGGCACTGTTCGGCTCTTTGGTTATATCGGGCTGGGCTTTTTCAACGGCCGGACGCTTCCACTCGTCGCAGTGACGATCCCTGTGATGGCCGTTGCACTCTGGCTGGGAGGACGCATTCACACGAGCCTGAGCCAGGAGGCATTCCAGCGCGCCATCAGTGTCTTGCTGATCGCGAGCGGGTTTGTCCTGATCGGAAAGTAGCCAGCAGCATCCCTGCACACCTGGCCATGATCGGCTGTCCCCTCTTCCATCAGGGGAAGAGGGGAAGCAGCAGGCGGGTATCAGGAAGCGGAAGCGATATCAGCCACCGGGATCACAACATTTGCCGCCGCCTGCTGGTAGTTTTCCATCTGGTGGAAATTGAGGTAGCGGTAAACCTCGCCTGCCATGGTATCGATATTCTTCGCATAGGCCAGGTACTCTCCGACAGTGGGCAGCTTGCCGAGAATCGCCGCAACCGCTGCGAGCTCGGCAGACGCCAGGTAGACATTCGCACCCGTACCAAGCCGGTTCGGGAAGTTGCGTGTCGAGGTCGAGACAGCCGTACTGTTCTCCCTGATGCGTGCCTGGTTACCCATGCAGAGTGAACAGCCGGGCGTTTCGATGCGCGCCCCCATGCGCCCGAAAATATTGTAATACCCCTCTTCCGTGAGCTGTGCCTGGTCCATGCGTGTGGGAGGCGCAATCCACAACCTGGTCGGCAGCTCCTTGCCATACTGCTCGAGCAGCTTGCCTGCGGCACGAAAGTGACCGATGTTGGTCATGCAGGAACCGATAAACACCTCATCGACCTTGTCACCCGCAACATCCGAGAGCAGGCGGGCATCGTCCGGGTCGTTCGGCGCACAGAGGATTGGCTCCGTGATCTCGTTGAGGTCGATCTCGATCACCTCTGCATATTCTGCATCGGGATCTGCGCGCATCAGGCTCGGGTTGGCGAGCCACTCCTCCATCGCCTCGATCCGGCGCGAGATAGTGCGCTCGTCGCCATAGCCTTCGGAGAGCATCCACTTGAGCATGACGATATTCGACTCGAGATACTCACTGACCGACGCCTCGGAGAGTGTAATCGTGCAGCCACCGGCGGAGCGTTCCGCGGAGGCATCGGAAAGTTCGAAAGCCTGCTCGACCGTCAGGTTCTCGAGACCCTCGATTTCGAGAATACGCCCGTTGTAGACATTCTTCTTGCCCTTCTTCTCGACCGTCAGCAGTCCCTTCTGGATGGCATAGTAGGGAATCGCATGCACAAGGTCGCGCAGCGTAATCCCGGGCTGCATCTCGCCCTTGAAACGAACGAGCACCGACTCCGGCATGTCCAGCGGCATGACGCCGGTCGCAGCCGCGAAAGCGACGAGTCCGGACCCCGCCGGGAAGGAGATTCCGAGAGGAAAACGCGTATGGGAGTCACCGCCTGTGCCAACCGTGTCGGGCAGCAGCATCCGGTTCAGCCAGGAATGAATGATACCGTCCCCGGGACGCAGGGAGACTCCACCCCGGTTCATGATGAAATCCGGCAGCGTATGGTGTGTATCGACATCGACAGGTTTCGGGTATGCCGCGGTGTGGCAGAAGGATTGCATGACGAGATCGGCGGAAAAACCGAGACAGGCGAGATCCTTGAGTTCATCACGGGTCATCGGTCCGGTCGTGTCCTGGGACCCGACCGTTGTCATGCGCGGTTCGCAATACATGCCGGGACGCACGCCCTCCATTCCGCACGCCTTGCCCACCATCTTCTGTGCCAGTGTATAGCCCTTGCTGGAAGCCTCCGGATCTTTCGGCATGCGAAACAGCTCTGAAGGCGGAAGGCCGAGTGCTTCACGCGCACGGGCCGTCAATCCGCGGCCAATGATAAGCGGAATGCGGCCGTTGGCACGCACCTCGTCGAGAATGACATCGGTTTTCAGTGTGAACTCGCTGACCACCTCGTCTGTGCCGTGACGCTTGACGAGACCCTCGTAAGGATAGACATCGACCATGTCTCCCATCTCCATGTTCGAGACATCCATCTCGATCGGCAGGGCACCTGCATCTTCCATGGTATTGAAGAAGATCGGGGCAATCTTCCCCCCGAAGCAAAAGCCGCCATCGCGCTTGTTCGGGATGAATGGAATGTCATTCCCCATGTGCCACAGGACGGAGTTGGTCGCAGATTTACGCGACGATCCTGTGCCAACGACATCTCCGACATAGGCCAGCGGGAAGCCCTTCTCCTTGAGCTCGGCAATCTTTGCAAGCGGACCAATATCACCAGGCTGGTCTGGCGCGATACCCTCGCGCGCCATTTTCAGCATTGCATTCGCATGCAGCGGGATGTCGGGACGCGACCAGGCATCCTGTGCAGGAGAAAGATCGTCGGTATTGGTTTCACCGGGCACCTTGAAGACGGTGACCGTAATTTTTTCGGCCAGCTCGGGGTTGGAAGTGAACCACTCTGCATTGGC
>JASFPB010000254.1:0-3792 GCA_050116235.1 Chromatiales bacterium
CAGTCTCGAACGACTCATGACAAATACAGTCTTGTTCCTCTCCCCTACCTGCTTTCAGTTTCCTTCCTCAGCAGGCTGATGCAAGCATAGGATGACAATATTCTGGTGTCGGAGATTATTTTCGTTCGCGAACATGATTTCCGACACCAACCTGCTACATAGAAACGACGCTTGATTTCCAAACTGCGTCATTGCAAAGGAGCAGAGCGACTGTGGCAATCTCTGTTGAAAAAAGTCCTTTCAGCAATGAGATCGCCACGTCGGCTACGGCCTCGGGCCCATGGCACAAAACCGGGCTGTGTGCTCTCTCCTTTGCGTTCTCAAAAAGCCTGTTGACTTCAGGCCCACTCTCCGGGCTTGAGATATCTGTCGTAGAGTTCCGCTTCCGGCGAGCCCGGCTCGGGCTGCCAGTCATACTGCCAGCGAACGAGCGGCGGCAGTGACATCAGGATCGACTCGGTGCGTCCTCCTGTCTGCAGACCAAAAATGGTCCCGCGATCGTAGACCAGGTTGAATTCCACATAGCGCCCGCGACGATAGAGCTGGAAGTTGCGTTCGCGATCACCAAATTCCATCTCGCGACGGCGCTGCACGATCGGCAGGTAGGCAGGGAGATAGGCGTCCCCGATGCTGCGCATGAAGGCAAAAGAGGTATCGAAATCCCACTCATTGAGATCATCGAAAAAGAGCCCTCCGACACCGCGTGGCTCATTGCGATGCTTCAGGAAGAAGTAGTCGTCGCACCACTGCTTGAAACGCGGGTAGACATCCTCGCCAAATGGCATGCAGGCGTCGCGTGCCACCCTGTGCCAGTGAATGACGTCCTCGTCGTTGCCATAGTAGGGTGTCAGGTCGAACCCGCCGCCGAACCACCAGATGGGCTCCTCGCCTTCCTTTTCTGCAACGAAGAAGCGTACGTTCGCATGCGACGTTGGCACATAGGGGTTACGGGGATGGATAACCAGGGAGACACCCATCGCCTGAAAAGAACGGCCGGCAAGCTCCGGGCGTTGTGCCGTGGCCGATGCCGGTAGCTGGCTGCCGAAGACGTGTGAAAAGTTGACGCCGGCTTTTTCGAAAACATTGCCCTCCTCGAGTACGCGGGAGCGTCCGCCACCGCCTTCCTCCCGGTCCCAGCTGTCCTCGTGAAAAGCCTGTCCGTCTTCCTCCTGGAGTGTTTCGCAGATAGAGTCCTGAAGCTGGAGCAGGTAACTTTTTACGCCTTCGATATCGATGTGCATGAATTTTCCGCTGTTATCGCCTGATGAATTTTCCGCTGACAGCATCGCGGATCGGTGTCGGGCGCGCAAGGCCTCCCAGCTTGCCGCCGACGATCATATCGAGCAGGTCATCGAACTGCTTGCGCACCTGCATCGGGTTTCTGGCAGGCGGTTGCCCGGAGAGATTGGCGCTGGTTGAGATGAGGCAGCCGCCGTATAACTCGCAGATTGCCGCCATCTGTGCATGGGCGGTGACGCGCGCGGCGATGGTGTCCCGGCCGCCGCCGATCCAGTCAGGCAGGTCGGCTTTCGCAGGCAGTACCCAGGTGACAGGTCCGGGCCAACCCTCCTCGATCTCCTCGCGACGCTTGTCGGGTATCGAGACGAATGGCTCCAGCTGCTCGATATGCGAGGCAATGAGTATGAAACCCTTGGTATCGGGACGCTGCTTGAGTGCAAGCAGCCGCTCGATAGCAGATTGATTCAGCGGATCACAGCTCAGGCCGTAGACCGATTCGGTCGGGCAGGCGATGATGCCACCCTTATGCAATTTCTCGACTGCGAGGCGTACCTGGAAGGAGATCACGGCAGTGTCCGGACGTTCAAAGCAGGAAACGATACCAATCCCCGGTGCCTTCGGTCCAGCGTCTGCGACACGAGTCTGGTTCAACATTGTCATTGCGAAGGAGCAAAGCGACTGTGGCAATCTCAAGCCTTTGCGTCATGGAAATAGCGAGATCGCCACACCTTGCTTTGCAAGGTTCGCGATGACGCTTTTCTGGCGATGACAGCGGCCTCCTCCCGAATCAGATCAAACCGCGGTTTGCCATCGAGATGCACTCCTCGCCGGTGACCACGATATGGTCGAGGACACGCACATCAACGAGATCGAGCGCCAGTCTCAGCTTGTCGGTGATCTGCACATCGGCCTGGCTCGGTTCGGCGACGCCCGAGGGGTGATTGTGCGCAAAGATGACAGCCGCCGCGTTATGCCGCATGGCTTTTCTGACAACCTCGCGCGGGTGTACGCTCGCGCCATCGATCGTGCCGCTGAACAGCTCCTCGAAACAGATCACGCGGTGACGCGTGTCGAGAAAGAGGGCCGCGAAGACCTCCATCGGGTGGTGCGCAATCTGTGCCTGCAGGTAGCGATGGGCTGTATCGGGTGAGGTGATCGTCTCGCCGCGCTGCAGTGATTCGCCAAGATAGCGCCGGTTCATTTCGAGGATGGCTTGCAGCTGGGCATAGCTGGCATCCCCAAGCCCGTGCGCTGCACAGAAGTGTTTGCGGTCCGCGGTGAGCAGCGGCTTGAGACCGCCAAAGCGGGAGAGCAGTGTCCGGGCGAGATCAACAGCAGTCTGGCCGGGCGTGCCCGTGCGCAGGAAGATTGCAAGCAGTTCGGCATCGGAGAGCGCGCCTGCACCGCGCTGCAGAAGTTTTTCCCGAGGGCGTTCTCCCTCGGGCCAGTCGGTGATTGCCACGTTCAAGTTCCTTTTGTCGTGTTCATGGGTGCCTGCATCCGGCAGGGTCCAGTTCTCAGGATAGACCGGCTTTTGCGATTAATCCAGAGACGCCAGCCTGGCGGGGCAGCTCAGTGTGAGTCTGCCCCGGGTCACTGAATCGACAGCTTATTGCAGTTCGATGGTGCCATTGACGCTGATCTTCAGCGTGCTGGTGCCGGCGTCGATCGCGACAGGTGCTGCTGCAGCCGCTTCCATTGCCATGCTGCGCGCCTGGTAGGGAACAGGAGGCCGCATGCCGCCACTATTGATGTTGACCTTCACAAGCCTGAAGTCATCATGGCCAAACGCCTTCGCAACCTGCTGTGCGCGTTGCTGGTAGGCCCGGATCGCCTCGTCGATAAGAACGGATTCAGTCGCTTCCCGCAGTGCTTCCGAAACCTCGTAGCCAACCTGGCGGATCGCCAGTTTTTCCTGCAGCCCGGTGATCAGTTCACTGAGCACATCGGCATCGGTGCTCTCGACGCGCATCGCCTGGCTGACGCGCCACTCCATGATTTGTGGTGTATACACCTCGCCGGCTTTGCGCGCCTTGCTGTAGACAGGGGTGGTGCTGTACTCGAGCGTGCGAACCTTGATGCCTTTCACGGACTGCGCCTGCCTCAGTCCCCACTCTAGTGCAGCGTTGACGACTTCCGCTGCCTCGGCAGCCGTTTTCGCCTGGTGTTCGATGAAAAGCTCGGCAAAGAGCGTGTCGTTCTCGACTTCGGCGGAGGCTTCCGCGGAGATGCTCACCCGGTTGTAGACTGACTCCTCGTCCGCGAATGCGGGTGAAAGGAGTAAAAGTCCGGCGATCAGTAGGGTCATCTGTTTCATTGCGCTTTTCCTCGAGGCATTGCCTCTGTTGATCTGACAAGGGGATCATACGCAATGGCCCGGCGCCGATTGTGAAATCGATGTAAAAAAGGCTTTTCAGGATGTTTCGCAGCCTCAGAGCAGCACGCGTTCAATGCCGCCCTGCGCGGCCTTGTCGAGAAAGCGCTGTTGCCATCCCTCGCCGAGCAACTGGCGAGCCATCTCGACGACGATGTAGTCGGTCTTGAGCCCCGTCT
>JASFPB010000255.1:0-3785 GCA_050116235.1 Chromatiales bacterium
CAACAAGCTTGCGAACATGCCCGAAGCACTGCGCAACAAGGGTGTGATCGCGGCATCGGCTGGCAACCATGCACAAGGCGTCGCGCTTGCGGCACGGCGCATGGGCATCCCTGCGACGATCGTCATGCCGCGCACGACTCCACCGATCAAGGTCGATGCCGTCAGGATGCATGGTGCAAAAGCTGTTCTTCATGGCGACACCTACGACGAAGCCTATGCCCACGCGACAAAACTCTCGGAGCAGAAGCAGTTGAACTTCATCCACCCGTTCGACGACCCGGATGTTATCGCTGGCCAGGGAACCATTGGCGTCGAGATTCTTCGCCAGCACCAGGACCCGGTGCACAGCGTCTTCGTCCCGGTTGGCGGTGGCGGACTCATTGCTGGCGTTGCTGCCTACATCAAGTCGATCTGCCCGAACACGCGCATCATCGGCGTGGAGCCCGAGGATTCACCAACGCTCGAGCGCGCGCTTGCGGCAAAGCGGCGCGTCAAGCTCAAGCAGACCGGACTTTTTGCTGACGGTGTCGCAGTCAAGCAGATCGGCAAGGAGACCTATCGCATTGCCAGAAAGACCGTCGATGAAGTGGTGCTCGTCAAGACAGACGAGATATGCGCTGCCATCAAGGACATCTTCGAGGATACGCGCTCCATTGCAGAGCCGGCCGGCGCACTCGCCATCGCCGGCATGAAGAAGTACATCGCAAAGCACGACCTGCATGGCGAACAGATGATCGCGATCGTCAGCGGTGCAAACATGAATTTTGATCGCCTTCGTCATGTTGCCGAACGCGCAGAGATCGGCGAGATGCGCGAGGCACTGCTCGCGGTCAGGATCCCGGAAGTCCCGGGCAGCTTTCATAAATTCTGTCGCCTTCTCGGCAAGCGCAGCATCACGGAATTCAACTATCGGTATGCCGACAGCAAGGATGCCTATGTCTTCTGCGGCATCGAGGTTGCGGAAGGGGTCAGTGAAAGAGAGCGACTGATCGATGAACTCATCGGGGCCGGTTATGAGGTCACTGATTTGACCGACAACGAGACGGCAAAGCTGCACATCCGCTACATGGTCGGGGGGCATACGCCGGAAGTGATCAACGAAAAACTCTTTCGTTTCCAGTTCCCGGAACGACCGGGCGCCCTGCTGAACTTTCTGTCTCGTGTCGGCAAGCGCTGGAATATCAGCCTCTTTCACTACCGCAATCATGGCGCGGCCTATGGCCGTGTCCTCATCGGGATCCAGCTACCGGAGAGTGACAAGCGGGACTTCACATCCCAGATGGACAAACTCGGTTACCGTTACTGGGAAGAGACGGACAACCCCGCCTACCATTTTTTCGCGGCACCGGATAAAACCTGAAACAGTAGCTTGCGGCGCAAAAAAACAGGGCCTTCTCAGGCCCTGTTTCAGTATGGATAAAGCGATGAAGGCTACTTCTTCCTGGTTGCCTTCTTTTTCGCAGCTTTTTTCTTGGTTGCCTTTTTCTTGGCTACTTTCTTTTTCGCAGCCTTCTTCCTGGCGACTTTTTTCTTGGTTGCCTTTTTCTTGGCTACCTTCTTTTTCGCAGCCTTCTTCCTGGCGACTTTTTTCTTGGTTGCCTTTTTCTTGGCTACTTTCTTTTTCGCTGCCTTCTTCCTGGCGACTTTCTTTTTAGCAACCTTCTTCTTGGTTGCTGCTACTTTCTTCTTGGCAACTACCTTCTTCTTGGCAGCTGCCTTCTTTTTCGAAGACTTCTTCTTTGTCTTCTTGATTGCCATATCAGCCCCCTTTGAACTTTGATGGATGAAAACAAAACATGTCAGTGACGATGCACTACTGAATAGTAGTTAGGTTCAACATGATTAATCAAGTTTTTTATTGAACGAGTTATCCGTTGTTATGGCTTTATGCCATCAATAACAGAAGAACAAGAAAGCCTTAATGCATACGTACATAGTAAAAGCACTTGATGGTTGCTGGCATATCGTAATCTTTATTCAATACGAAAGATTAATAGCGGATAGATTTCAGCAGGTAATAAACAGGTCACGAGCGACAGGTGTCGGAGATTATTTTCTTGAACGAAATGAATCCCTGATACCGGTTATACCTTCTTCAGTGATCACGTAATCGAGAGTTACGTCCCAGGAGGAAGGTTCGATCTTTTCTACTTGCTGGAACCAGTGCGCAACACCGATCAGTAAGGGACGTTTCCATCTTCTGAAGGAGCGTGCGTAGCCGAACGTCCTGTCATAGTATCCACCGCCCATACCGATTCGATTCAGCGCAGTATCAAATGCAACAAGGGGGACGATGACAATATCGAGCTTGCGCAGTGTCATCATCAGGGTAGTAGATCGGCATTGAGGTTCATTGATGCCAAAACGGTTGGCAAAAAGCGCATGCTTGCCATCCCATTGACAGAAGAGCAGCCGTCCATGCCTGAACGGATGCAGGACCGGCAGGTAAAGCTGCTTCCGTTCCAGATGCAGGCGTTCGATCAGGGGGGCAGTATCGAGTTCGCCATTGACGGAGAGATAGACTGCGACCCGGCTCGCCCTGCGAAAGGCAGCAAGAGATGCGAGATGCCTGCTGACACACTCGCCGTGCAAGCGGTTTTCCTTCGCGGAGAGTAATTGCCTCTTGCTACGGATTGCTTTACGAATGGACGCAGGAGATGAAGATGTCATGATGTGAGGGCGGAACCGCAGGTGCCGTTGCCAATCGTGCCCTCGAACCTCAAGGTTCAAGTGGGAACCTGAGCAGTGCTTTAGGCTTTCCGCTCGAGGACGGACATGCACACCGGACACTGGTCGTTGGCTCCCCGGGTCTTTGCAAGGCTCAAGAAATACCTGATTGGCTCACAAACACCGCAGTAGACGCCCTGACTCCTATCATATCCGATTCTGTCTAAAGTTCCAGCTGGTTTGTGTCATTGAGCGCCAGTTCGACCTTGTCGCGCAGCGACTTGATGCGGCGTCCAAGCTGGTCATCATCAGTACTGGCCTTGTCACGCAGGGCGAGTACTTCGTGAGAGAGGTTCAGGGCAGCCATGACAGCAATGCGCTCGTTGCTCATCACCTTGCCACTGGAGCGGATCTCCTTCATGCGCTTGTCGAGAAAGGCAGCGGAGTTACGCAGCGCATCCTCCTCGCCAGGGGCACAGGAGATCATGTATTCGTCACCGAGGATGCTGACGGTAATCGGCTTGGGCTTGTTGCTCACGAATGCTCTTCCAGGGCTTTGAGACGACTGATCATGGCCTCGACACGGTTACGGGCCATTTCGGTTTTCTCGATCAGGGTCGCCCGCTCGTTGACGAGTGTTTCCTGGCTTGCGCGCAACGTCTTGTTTTCTTCCTTGAGATGCATACATGCATCGATGAGTTCGTTGACGCGTGATTCAAGCATTTTTAGTTCTTTATCCGCCATCACTGCAGCCTTTCCACATGTGTTATCCACCAACTATAGTGAGCATGATGGATCGGGTCAATCCTCACAGGCATAATAGGTAGCCATTCCACGAGACATGATTACCACCGTGACAGCAACCATCGACTTCGAGACTATCGAAACCTCTTTGCAGGCAATCGGCCTCCAGATTTCCGCCTCCGAGGCTCATGGCCTTGTCACCGGACTGGTCTGTGGCAACTTCGACCAGTCGCTTGCACTCATGGGCAAGGAGCTGCTTCCCGAGAAGCATGCGGAGGATCAGGACTACCTTGACAGCAAGGCTGAGCTGACGCAGATGCATGCCCTCATCAATGAGGAGTTGCGTGATACAGAACTCGGTTTCAGACTACTCC
>JASFPB010000256.1:0-3768 GCA_050116235.1 Chromatiales bacterium
AGGAGTCGTCGAAAAAAGACGACACCTAGGATTTGCTGTGCGTGACCCGGTTGCGGAGATACACCGGCATCGCCTCGAAGACGGGGTAATCGGAAGAGACTGACAACATGCTTTCGGCAACAGTCGCCACGTCCAGTGCATGACAGGCTGTATCCGGCAGAATAAGACCGACTCTCTCCCCCAGCCGTTGCCGAAGGAGATCCCCCCATGCAGTCCAGCCACTGCCTGCCGCAGTCCACTCCTCTCCTTCAGGCTTCGGCACCTCTGAAGGCGCCACCACCAACTCTTCACCTGCGGGCTGCATGAGGCCATCCTGCAGGGTGAAGGCACACCAGTAGAGTTCGTCCATGCGTGCATCGAGGGCTGCCAGCACAGCGCGGGCCCCGGCCTGTCGAAAAGCGCCCTGCGCCAGGGCCTGCAGTGTCGAGACAGGCACAACGGGTCTGTCCAGACCATAACCGATCCCCTGTGCGACGGCAGTTGCAATTCGCACACCGGTGAAAGAACCGGGTCCACGGCCGAAAGCCACCGCATCCAGCGCGGAGCGTTTGATACCCGCGTCTGCCAGCAGGCGGTCGATCATCGGCAGGATCAACTCACTGTGCCTGCGCGGCTCGCTCTCGAGCAGTTCAATGCAATCACCGTTCGAGCAGAGCGCTGCAGAACACGCCTCCTCGGATGTCTCAATGGCCAGCAGGTTGGGCATCTTTTTTATGCTCGAGGAAGGCCTTGACCTCGTCAAGTTCGCGCGTGCGCGCAAACGGAGGCATGGCGTTGATGAATGTCTTGCCGTAAGGTTTTGTCAACAGGCGCAGGTCGCAGACCATGAGAACACCCGTGTCATCGCTGCCGCGGATCAGTCGACCGGCGCCCTGTTTCAGCGCGATGACGGCCTGGGGTACCTGGTATTGCATGAAGGGATTCACGCCACGCGCCTTGAGCGCATCGAGGCGCGCCTGCATCAGCGGATCACCGGGCGCGGCAAAAGGCAGCTTGTCGATGATGACCACCGAGAGCGCATCTCCCTGCACATCCACCCCCTCCCAGAAACTGCCGGTGGCGAGCAATACGGCGTTGCCCGCTTCCCTGAAGCTGTTGAGGAGCTCGTTTTTGGGCGCTCTACCCTGGACCAGTAACGGATAATCGAGCCCCTGTTCCTCGAGGATCTCTGCAGCCCTGTTAAGTGCCCTGTAGCTCGTGAAGAGCAGAAAGGCCTTGCCTCCGCTGGCCTCGACCACGGGCAGGGATGCCTCGAGAACACGTTCGACAAATTCTGCGTGGCTTGGCTCGACAAGCCCCTTCGGTACATACCAGAGCGCCTGCTGGGCATAGTCAAACGGGCTGTCCCATTTCTCGGTGCGTGTCTCCGCGTCAAGACCGAGCTGGTTGCAGAAGTGGCTGAAATCCTCGCCAACGGCGAGCGTGGCAGAGGTGAAGACCCAGGCCATAGCGTGATGCCACATCTGTTTCTGGAAGGCTTCGGCGATCTCGAGCGGTGTCTGGCTGAGACGAAAGCCCATGCGCGTCGTCTCGAACCAGCGTACGTTATTGCTGTCGTCATCCGATGCGATACGCTCGGCGATCGCATGCAGCTGACGGCTGCGCTCGAGAGCACTGTCGAGTGCCTTGTCGCTCCCTTCCGCGGTCTCGAGTACCGAGGCGAGCTCCTGCAGCCGCTCGATGAAGAAATCCAGGGCGGCAACCTGGCGTTCGTCCTGCTGCAGCTCTTTCCAGGCAGCACGTCGCTCGGACATGCCAAGGAGAAGGCGGAAATCCCGCACCGCCCGGTCGAGCTGGTCGCAGGCATCGGGAATCTCTGACTGTTTCATGGCAGCCTGGCGCCAGGCGATCTGTGTATCACGCGTCAACTCCTGCAGCTGCCTCGTACTGACAGAAAGACCGAAAAACTGGTTCGCCACGTCTGGCAGCTGATGAGCCTCATCGACGATGAAGGCATCCGTGCTGGGCAGCAGTTCGCCGAAACCCTCGTCCTTGAGTGCGAAATCGGCGCACAGCAGATGATGGTTGACAACGACGAGATCCGCCTCCTGGGCTGCGCGACGCGCCTCGACAAGGTGGCACCCCTCGTAGTCGGGACACTCCTGACCAAGGCAGTTGTCAGTTGTCGAAGTCACCAGCGGCCAGACGGCGGCATCCTCCGGGATACCGGTGAGCTCTGCGATGTCGCCATGACGGGTCTTGCCGGCCCAGGCACGCACCTGCTCGAGCATGTCGGCGATAACCGGTACCGAGGCGCGGTTGTCGAAACCGGCGCTATGCATGCGGTTGATGCAGAGGTAGTTGGAACGGCCCTTGAGCAGTGCTGCCCTGATGCCTCTGCCGGCGAGTTCACGAATGCGAGGAAGGTCGCGCCTGAATAGCTGATCCTGCAGGTTCTTCGTCCCGGTCGAGATCACGACCTTGCGCTCCGACAGCAGTGCAGGAAGCAGGTAGGCAAATGTCTTGCCCGTGCCGGTGCCCGCCTCGCAGACGAGTACACCGCCCTTTTCGAGTGTCCCGGAGACCGCTTCAGCCATCTCAAGTTGCTGGGGACGAAAACGGAAGCCCTCGATCGACTGTTCGAGCATCCCGTCCCTGTCGAAAAGCTCCCCGAGACTCTTCATGTCCGCTCTATCAGCTGGGTTCCCAGATACCGAAGGCATTCGACGCCGGGGCCTGGCGCTGTTGCTGATGTTTCTGGTCGGTATCCTTCATGACATGCTCGATGAACCCCTTGAGCTCGCCGAGGAACTCCTCTTTCTGGGCAGTTGGCATGTTCTGGCTGCCGAGCATGTAGCCTGCAACCGCACCGAGATACTGGATCACGAGTCCCGCATCCTGGGCAGCGGAAGGCTCCTGTTTGACGATTGCCTGCTGGATTTCCTGGAAGAGTTGTGGAGAGAGAGAAATACCGCTCATGCTGTTGCTCCTGATGATCAGAACGGCAGCCAGTGTACCATCCCGACAGCAGTGATCGAACGCGCTTCTCCACGCAGAGTCAGGGGAAAAATCAGTTGCCGGTCTCGCTGAAAGAGTCTGTCCTGTAACGGTAAGCCCGGATGCCATCGGCCCAGAAATCGGGAGCAAGGCCGGCCTTCTGTTTCAAGTGGCGAACGAAGGTGGCACAATCCGGCAGCGTCTCCCAGACGCTCGGCAGAAAGGTGCCGCGCAGGGAGCCGTATTCGAGGATCACCCCGTCAACACCGGGAACGAGCTGGCGGCAGAGATCCTCCTCGTCGCTGACGACGATCTCTTCGGGTTCACCGAGCACGGAGACCGAGATCTCGATCATGTCGAGCTCGTCCTCGCTCACCGGCGGAAAGCGCGGGTCACGAAACGCTGCCGCATAGGCATGCTCCGCCACGTCAGCGACCAGTGGCTGGAAGGCCTGCAGTGACCCGATGCAGCCGCGAAGGTCGCCCTGCTCCGTGAGCGTGACAAAGCTGGCTCCCTTTTTCTTCAGCGATTCATCATATTGTGCAGGGTCGACTGTCAACCGGTCTCCCTCCCGCAGGCCATGGCAGATTGCATCGCGTGCGAGACGCAGCAGCGTCTCGCGATATTCCAGGTCGAGTTCAGTAGAAGAGGTATGCGCCATATCCAACCACCTGGTCGCGTGGTCCTGCCGTATCACCGGAGTTGCGCAGGTCGGCTGTGCGCTCGGCCAGCCCCTTCTTGCGGGCAACCTGCAACAATCCCCTGACGCCGATGTAACCGCATGCCTCGTAGGGACCAATCTCTGAACCATCGAACGCCTCGATGGCACGT
>JASFPB010000257.1:0-3761 GCA_050116235.1 Chromatiales bacterium
TCGATATTTCCAAAGCAACGTTTGATGCTGCCTGGCGCAGCCAGGATGCACATGGCTGGCAATACTTTCACGGGCAGCAGGAGCCTGATGCCTATCAGGCTCTGCTGGAGGCGTCCCCGTCGGGAGCAGTCTTTGTCATGGAGGCCACGGGTATCTACGCCTTGCGGTTGGCACAGTGGCTGTATGCACTCGGACAAAAGGTTATGGTCGTCAATCCGCTGGTCATCAAGCGCTTCACCCAGATGCGCCTGATCCGCGCCAAGACCGACCGGGTCGATGCACAGCAGATTGCGCGCTATGGCGAACAGGCAAATGGACCGTTGTGGCGTCCGCGCGAAGTGTTGTTTACAGAGTTAAATCAACTGGATAGCTGGCTGGATGATCTGTTGCGGCAACGCACACGCGTGGTCAATCAGCATGAAGCGCTGGGCCATTGTCCAGATGCAAGCGCCTTCGCATTGGAGCAGCAGCAAGCGTTGATCGACTACCTGTCGCAACAGATCATGGCAGTCGAGAAGGCCATGCAGGCCTTGGTAGAGTCCTGTGCCGGGGAGCTGTACCAGGGCTTGTTGAGTATTCCTGGTGTTGGGCCCAAAACGGCGATTCGCTTGATTGGTGTGACGGAGGGCTTCACACGCTTCACCACGGTCAAGCAGCTAGTCAGCTATGTGGGACTGTCACCGCATCCATATGAGTCAGGGACGAGTATCAAGGGCAAGGGGCATCTGGCAAAGTATGGCATGGGTCGCATGCGGCAACTGCTGTATCTGTGCAGCTGGACAGCCAGGCGCTGCAATCCGGGCTGTGCTGCCTTGTACAACCGCCTCAAAGTGCAAGGCAAGCCCGAACGTGTCATCAAGTGCGCTGTGGCACATAAGCTGGTTCGCCAGGCCTATGCGATTGCGACGCAAGGAGGGATGTTCGATCCTGAAAAAGCTTGACGAAAAGCACAGTTCATCGCGAACCTTGCGTAGCAAGGTGTGGCGATCTCGTTTTTTATGCCTGACTGATCATTGAGATTGCCACAGTCGCTGCGCTCCTTCGCAATGACAGGCTTTCACAGGCCGGTCAATCCATCCAGGCCTGTAACTCGCCGAGCGCAGTCGATGCCATGAGGAAGGGCTCTCTCTGCTCGATAGCGCGATGCTGGATCTCCCGCAGCAACCGCGCAGGTTTCTGCGCCGGGATCTCCTGCCCCGCGGCACCGGTATCACCGGATACATGGCTCCACATCTGCTGTAACGCATTCCTGATCCCTTTCTCCGTCGGGGGCTTGCGTATCGTGCGGGTCAGCTGCAAAGCCAGGTCTGCGAAATCGTCGTTTCGACGGTATCCGGCAACACGCTTTTCGATACGGCGATAGAGTGCCTGATTTCGCGCCATCACCGAGTAGCTGTGCTGGGCCCAGAGCTGATGGGCAGTGACTGGCAGTTCAATTCTTCCGGATTCCTGATCGAGGTAGAGATCGGCCAGCATCTGCAGCTGTGCGATGGGCTCGTCGCGCTCGAGATCCGGCCAGCTCTCCCTGCCGCTGCGGGTCAGTACCGGCGTGATATCGGCGTAGCCGCGCAAGTTCATCTCGGCGACGAGGAGCTTGTGCCGCTGCCTCAGGGCCCAGCCGAAACCGAACCAGCGCGAAGTCTCCTGGCTGTTGATCGTGCCGGGCTTCCTGGCTGTCAGGATGGAAACGGTTTCGTGCAGGATGCGGTGCTCCGACAGCAGCAGATCAGTGTTCAGATAACCCGGATTGATGTCCCAGATGCGCATGGATTAATCAGGTGCCATGAATACGGTGCCAGAAGCTGTTTTCCTGAAGGGTAAACAGCTTCTGGCACCTTTTTCACTGTGGTTGTCTTTTTGCGACAAATTCACCAACAAGATAACTCTTTTTGTAGTCAGGAAGCGAAACATGAAGCCTGATTGTCGCACTCTCGTCGGTCGCTTTCACAACCAGTAGATGCATTGAATACTCGCCTGTGTACATCAGAGTTCCGGGAAAATCCTGCGCCTCTTTCGTAAAGCGCATATGAATATGCGGGCTGTCAGGGCCGGATGCGGGTGTGATCAACCACTCTTTCTGATCAGCAGTGATATCGGCAAAGATAATCAGTTCTGATGCTGGCCAGTAGCCGAGCTTGTCCTTCGAAGTGACTGTCAGTGCGACGTTGTTGAATGTCGCCTGACCCAGCTCGAAATCTTTTCCGAAAATATTGCCCTCCAGCTGAACAGAGGCAATCTCATTTTGCGGCTCATCGATGTTCCATGTGGCATGAACTGATGCCGGCAGCAGTATGCATACGATCAGTGCAATCCAGATCTTTTGTTTCATTGTTTTTTCCTTGTTTGTGAAGCCAGGCGACGGAGACTATGTTCCACAAGGATAATAGTCTTCGTGACCGACACTGGTTAAAGCCATTTTTTCCAGCGAAATACGAGCAGTTGCATGACAACCGCGATCAGGAGCAGCGCGGAAAATATCCAGAAGGCCTGCGGGTTGTCGGAACCCGGCATGCCACCAACGTTGATGCCGAGCAGGCCGGTAAGGAACCCCAGCGGCAAAAAAATCGCCGCAACAATGGAGAGCACGTACATGCGCTGGTTGAGTTGCTCGGAGAGACGGCTCAGTAACTCCTCCTGGCTGACGGCAGCACGCTCGCGGACGGCATCGAGATCTTCCATGTCGCGGATCAACCGGTCCGTGATCTCGCGAATACGCATACGGTGGGCGTCGTCGATCCATTCCACCTTCTCGCTTACGAGCCGCCCGAGTGCTTCACGCTGGGGAGAGAGATAGCGCCGCAGGGTAATGGCCTGGCGGCGCAGGCTGGCCAGTTCAAACCGCAATGAGGACTGGCCACCCTCGAGCATATTCTCCTCGAGCTCAGCGGCCTTGTCCTCCATCCCCTCGATGGTGTCCGTCATGCGCCATACAAGCCTATCGGCAAGCAGGGTAACAAAGTCTGCCGTGCTTACCGGCCCTTCCCCGTTCTCGAGATGGTTGATGATGTCATTGATCGACAGCAGATCGCGCCGACGCGTGGTCACGATCCGGTTCTCATCGATCCAGATGCGAACAGAGACCATATCTTCCGGATCCGCGCCGGGATTGAGGTTCACGCCGCGTAACGCGATCAGAAGACCCTTGCCGATCAGGGTGGTACGTGGCCTGGTGTCTTCGGCAAGCAGTGCCTCGATGACGAGGTGATCCAGCGATGAAAACTGTCTCAGCCAGTCGCGATGGAATGGCAGGCTGTAATCGAGCGGGACCCAGACCGTTGTCCCGGAGTCCTTGCACCTGTCCTGAGAGACAGTCGTCGCTCCGCCCTTACCATCGAATTGATAACAAATCGGGTTATCACTCTCTGTCTTCTGTCTGGTCATGAAACGATTCCTGATGGTCGGAATGCCGGGTGTCGGAAACTGTTCTTCTAAAAATACAGTCTCCGACACCCGGTCGGTTCATCATGCAGCAGATCACTGACGAGCTCAACGATAGTCGAACCTTCATCGCTTTCGACGGAGCATCACTGCAGCAATGCCTGCAAGGAGGAACAGAGCACCGCACCAGTAGATGACTGTCGCTATGGCCGAGTGGCGATCGTAGCGCGCGGCCATCTCCGGGGTCGGATCCTGGTAGGGAATGCCCGCAAAGAGGACGTCATAGACAAATCCCGCTGCCAGCAGAACAGGACCTGCTACCAGAAGCATATATGGCCACCTCTGTTTATCAGAGTCTGACACCTGGTTACCTCGCATGCTTT
>JASFPB010000258.1:0-3737 GCA_050116235.1 Chromatiales bacterium
GTAGACGCTCTTTCCGACACAGGCAGGGTCGTCGTGAATTCCACTCTGGGTGTCGGGGGGCTGTTTGATGTCGCGAGCAGAATGCATCTCGAAAAGCACTACGAGGACTTCGGGCAGACCCTCGGCAAATGGGGTGTGGAGCCGGGACCATACCTCGTTCTTCCATTCCTCGGCCCGGCATCTGTTCGCGATCGCGTCGGGTTTACGGTCGATGCGCTTTTCGACCTGTCGACCTACTATATCGATGAGGATGGCGTCAGGTGGGTATTGCTCGGCGCCGGCATCCTTGAAGACAGGGCCGCATTGCTCGATGCGACTGACCTGCTTGAGACGGCGGCACTCGATCCCTACGCCTTCCAGCGGGACGCCTACTTACAGAAGCGTGAATTCGACGTGAATGACGGGGAGCTGGAAGATGATTTCTGAGAAATAACCCGGCACAAGCCGTTAAGCGTGCGAGTTGTTGATCCGCGTCAACACCAGATGAAGTTTCCAGCCCCGGGATCGAGAGTCAATATTGCGGTTCAAGCCGATACTAACCTACTATCCTGAGAACGCGGCGGCGGAGTCATATCGAGAAGATGACGGCCTCGTGATATTTCTTTCACTCTGTTACCAACCACTGGAGAAGCAAGATGAAATCCATCATCAAAGCCGCAGCAATCGCTGCAGTCTTCGCAACCTCGACTGCTTCTGCCGAATTCTGGGGCGACGATAGCAACAGCAGCTGGTACAACGACGGCTACGGATACGGTTACGGAGACGGTTCAGGCCGTGGCAGGGGTTCCGGCGAGTTCGACATGAACTTCAGCGGCAGAGCAGATGCGGACACCGACTGGAGTGGCGACAGCTACTTTTACGGCGCTGGCGATGGCCAGTTCTACAACTACAACACCCCATATGGTTACGGTCCCTACGGATACGGTCGTCCCTACGGCTATGGCCCTTACGGATACGGTGCTCCCGCACCTGGCCCGATGGCACCCCGTATGCCAATGCCTCCTGCACCCCGGGCTCCTGCTCCTGCGCCACAGCCACCTGCCGGTAACCAGGGTCCTTAGCCCGTAATACCGCTGTTACGTCTGGCAGGCTCTCCCTTCGTAAACAGGTGGCAGCTGAATCGGGAATGCCGCGCTCTGCGGCATTCCCTCTCTTGAGGCTCATCAGGAGGCTCCCGGATCTCTCCTGTTTCAGCCAACTATGCCGAAGACAATTATTCACTATATATAGCAATAAATACATAAAGTTATACGGAATATCTTAGTCTGCGCATGAAGCTTATTCGGATTCTTTCCCGCTTCCTGTGCGTCTGCCTCTGCCTGCAGGTATAATGCGCCGATGCTGCTTCAATGGGCCCGAACAAGCTCATGCGGCGCGGCACGCTCTGTTTCGCAGAGCCATGCAACGAGAAACAGAAGACACCATTTGATCCGAGACTTCATGGAATCCCAAGAAACCCCTATCGACAAGGTTGCAATGCAGCATGCGCGCGTGCTTTCCGGTATGCGACCAACAGGTCAACTTCACCTGGGGCACTACTACGGCGTGTTGAAAAACTGGGTGGAATTGCAGCATGAATACAGCTGTTTTTTCTTTGTCGCAGACTGGCATGCCCTGACAACGCATTATGAAGACCCGACGATCATCCCGCCCAGCGTTCACGAGATGGTTATCGACTGGCTTGCAGCCGGAGTCAATCCCAAGGAGGCGACGATCTTTGTACAATCGCGTGTCCCTGAGCATGCGGAACTGCATCTACTGCTTTCAATGATTACGCCGCTTGGCTGGCTGGAGCGCGTACCCAGTTACAAGGACCAGCAGGACAAACTCAAAGAGAAGGATCTTTCAACCTACGGATTTCTCGGTTACCCCTTGTTGCAGAGCGCGGATATCCTGCTCTACAGGGCTGGTCTCGTGCCTGTCGGCGAGGATCAGGTGGCGCATGTCGAACTGACACGCGAGGTGGCGCGCCGCTTCAATCACCTCTATGGACGTGAGCCTGATTTCGAGGCGAAAACCGAACAGGCGATCAAGAAAATGGGCAAGAAAAACGCCAGGCTTTACCAGCGCTATCGCAAGGGCTGGCAGGAGAGCGGTGATGAGGAGGGGCTGGCAGCGGCACGTGCCCTGATCGAAGGTCAGCAGAATATCACCGTTGCCGACAAGGACAGGCTGCTTGGATACCTCGAGGGCGGTGGCAAGGTTATATTGCCGGAGCCGCAGCCGCTCTTGACACGTGCTTCGAAAATGCCGGGGCTCGACGGGCAGAAAATGTCGAAATCCTATGGCAATACCATCAGCCTGCGTGCTGATCCCGATACACTCGCGACGCAGCTCCGCAAGATGCCGACCGATCCCGCACGCGTGCGACGGACAGACCCCGGCAACCCTGCCAACTGCCCGGTCTGGCAGTTCCATGCAGTCTACTCTGACGACAAAACCCAGAAATGGGTCCGGGAGGGGTGCACCTCCGCCGGTATAGGCTGCATCGAATGCAAGCAACCTGTTATCGATGCCGTTCTCGAAGAGTTGCGGCCAATCCAGGAGCGCGCGCGAGAATTTGAAGAACAGCCTGACGTCGTCAGCAATATCATCAACGAGGGTTGCGAGCATGCGCGCGATGAGGCGCGGGAAACCCTCGACGAGGTCAGACACGTCATGTCGCTGGATCTGGCTTGATGCAACAGAAAGATCTGCCAGTACCGCCACAGCAGCAGGAGATGCCCTTCGCGATTGTACAGGGCGAGGAGATCCTCGAACCGCCAAAAGACCTTTATATCCCGCCGGATGCCCTCGAAGTCTTTCTCGAGGCCTTCGAGGGACCGCTCGATTTACTCCTTTACCTCATCAAGCGACAGAATCTCGATATTCTCGATATTCCCATTGCCGCCATCACGCAGCAGTACATGGAATACATCGCGCTCATGAAAGATCTGCGCCTGGAACTTGCAGCCGAGTACCTCGTCATGGCTGCGATGCTGGCAGAAATCAAATCGCGCATGTTGTTGCCGCGTCCAAGGGAAGAGGAGGAGAGCGAGGAGGATCCGCGCGCCGAATTGATCCGCCGGCTGCAGGAGTATGAACGCTTCAAGAAAGCAGCACAGGACATCGACGAAATGCCACGCATGGACCGGGATTTCTTCCAGACTGAGATCGCGGTACCCGACAAACATATCGATCGTCCGTTGCCCGATGTCGACATGAAAGAGCTGATCGTGGCCTTTCACGACGTCCTTCGCCGTGCGGACATGTTTTCCAGCCACCATATCCAGCGCGAGGCACTCTCCGTCAGGGAGAGAATGTCATCGATACTGGAGCGTATTAGATCGGACAAATTTATTGATTTCACAGAGCTTTTTACGATTGAGGAAGGACGTATGGGAGTGGTTGTCTCCTTTATGGCAATACTTGAACTCATTAAGGAGACGTTGCTTGAACTGGTACAGGCCGACCCTTACGGCCCCATTCATGTCAAGGCACGAGAATCACATGCCGACTGACTCCCTGATTTCAGCAGACAATGAAAATCTGCAGACAGATGAAGCAGAATCGGCCTCTGATCCACACAAGCAACTGCAGCAATTTTGTCATGATGAAGACGAGCCGATCACCATTGCGCATGCCATGACCGCTGAAGAAGATAACAGGATGCAGAGCAAGCCCCTGAACAGTACAGAACCTGCAGCTGATGGGAAGAATCCTGCGGTCGAGGAGAGCCGCGATAATGCCGAATCGAC
>JASFPB010000259.1:0-3686 GCA_050116235.1 Chromatiales bacterium
CTGCAATGGCGCTGCATGCGCACTTCGAGGGTTTCGAGTCCCTTGAGGAACACCCAGGCGTTGAACGGACTCATGGTCGGTCCTGTCGTTCGCAAGACACCATAGACCGCCTCGCCAACGTTCTTGCTGTCACCGACGACCGCGCCGCCGACACAACGTCCCTGGCCATCGAGGTACTTGGTCGCTGAGTGAATGACAATATCGGCACCGAGTTCCAGCGGCCGCTGCAATGCCGGTGTGCAGAAGCAGTTATCGACGACCAGCAGTGCATCGTGATCGTGAGCCAGCCCGGCAAGCACGCGAATATCCCCGAGCTGTGCCAGCGGATTCGATGGCGTCTCGAGAAAGAGCAGTCGCGTGTTGGGTTGCATCGCCTCTTCCCAGGCAGACGGATCGTCGAGATCGACAAAGGTCGTCTCGATCCCGAAACGCGGCAGGTAGTTCGTGAAGAGGACAGTCGTGGTGCCGAAAAGGCTGCGCGAACTGACGATGTGGTCACCCTTCTCGAGCAATCCGAGACAGACCGCGAGAATCGCCGCCATGCCGGAAGCTGTCGCGACACAGAATTCACCGCCTTCCATGGCCGCAAGCCGCTCTTCGAAACAGCGCACTGTCGGATTCGTGAAACGCGAGTAGATATTGCCGGGTTCTTCGCCTGAAAAACGTGCGGCGGCCTCGGCGGCGGAGCCGAAGACAAAACTCGAGGTTGGAAAAATGGGTTCCGAGTGCTCCCCTTCTGAAGAAGGCTCGTGCCCGGTGCGAATCGCTGTTGTGGCGGCGCCCCACTGCTGTTCATCGTTCATCGTTGTTACCCTGAATCTGCCCAATCATTGAGACATGGGCATACCCTTGGTCAATGAACCGCAGGCACCCCCGCTTTAGCTGTTTTTTTGGAATCTCTGCAGATCCCAAGCGCCCGCAATCTGAGACTTTCAAATCGGCGCTACCGGTCGTATCCGGCTGTCAGAAAGTATGATGACGGCTGATGGATGTCAAGCCAGGCATTTCTGATAGTGGCAAAATGGATATACGTCTTGAGGATAGTGCGAGGGGAATCGACAACCACTCGCTTGCGTTCAGGAATCAGGCTCCAGTTAGCAAGGCGGGCGACAAAACGAGAGACACGATGACTTTCTTGCAGAGACTTTCCGACTGGAAAAACAACTTCGGTTATCGCCAGGTTCCCGTCTGGTACGAGAGTTCGGAGGCGATCGTCGGCGAGTTCGACAATATTGGCAAGAACCTCAGGATCCTGAAAGTCATCCCCAATCCCTTCCCTCTCTATGACTGGATCATGGGATTCTATGAACGGACATCCAACCGCGAGGCCCTGGCAGGCCCGATGCTGGAAAAGTCGAAAAAGCTGATTGATGTTGGCGTCGGTACCGGTTATCTGCTCAGCAGGATTGTCAAGGTCACGAACGAGCAACAGCAGATCATCGCCGTCGACCTCTCCGGGCAAATGCTGAAGAACTCCAGGAACTTTCTCGAGAAGCACGCTCTTCTCTCGGACAGGATCTCGTTCAAACAGGCAGATTGCAGAAACCTCCCGTGGGAGACCAATACGTTCGATCTCTATGTCTCCAGCTACCTTTTCGACCTCCTGCCGGAAGCCGAACTGCGGAAAGCACTGGAGGAGATGGAGCGGGTGCTGGCACCAGACGGCTTTGCCATCCTCATCACGATGACGACGGAGCTCGATGACATCCCTCGAGTTCCGCGTTTCTTCTACCGCATCGCAAATGAGCTCTACAGCCTGCTCTATCATAAAGGGCGCTGGAATCCCCTGTGGCGCTTCCTCTTTGCCGGCTACTCGCCCCACTGCCGTCCGATTGCGCTCGGACGCTACCTGCGCGAAAGAAAAGATCTCGTCATGTCTTACACCAAGCTCAGCAGGGTCTCCCTCTTCCCGGTACGCATCTACTACGTCCGCAAGAGCCATGAGTAGGCTCTTGCAGCTGGGGAAACTCCTGCTCGCTGCCCTGCGAAGCCGTGGTGACCGGGAATTCTACGATCGGATAGCCCCGATCTATGACCGTCTGTTCACCAGGCACCATCTGCATGCAAGGGAAATGGTCTCGATACTCTCCGAAAACTTTGCCGGCCGCGAAGACACAATACGGATACTCGATCTCGGCTGCGGCACGGGCATCGTGGCACGAATGCTTGCCGATGAGGGTTTCGATACCATCGGGCTTGATTTCTCTCTCGAATCTCTGCGCCAGCTGCAACAGCAGAGTAGTGGCATCCCTCTCGTATGCGCGGACGCACTGCGGCTGCCATTCCTTGACAGGAGTTTCGATGTCATCGTTTCGCTCGGAGCATGGCGGCATTTTCCACGGCCAAAAGGCGTTATGGCCGAAATCGATCGCGTCATGAAACCCGGAGGAATGTTGCTGATAGGTTACTTTCCGCCTGCTCTCGCTGGCCTGGTCCCGCTATGCGACAACATTCCTGGCAGAGTGCTGGCGCGTTTCTATCGTGGCGTGATGAAACTCTTCGGATATGTGGATCGGGCTGATTTTGAACTGGAGCGTGAGACACTCAATCTTGCAGAAGTCAGCTTCGTCAAGGTCAACTCAATCGCTTGCAGTGATGGCCGGCGCATCATTTCCGGATGGAAATCTGCCGAATGATGTTCTTACCCTGACCCTGATCTCCTCAATGATGTTCTTACTCTGACCCTGATCTCCTGAAAGAAAAAGCCACCCTTGCGGGTGGCTTCTTCAGGTCACAAGCAGGACCTCAATTCGAATGTGGTTGCTGATCAACCGCCATCCGGAACGAGCGCATCCATGACCTTCTCGAGACTGAAGCTCGCTGCCTTCTGGCGCGGCGGGAATTCCTTGAAGGTTGCAAGAAAATTTCCAACATAGGCCTGTGCAGGCACCAGCAGGTAGGCACGGTCGATGAGCCAGTCATAGTAGGTGTTGGAAGTTACGTGCGAACGCTCGTAGGGATCACGGCGCAGGTTGAAGATCAGCGGCACACGCAATTGAACGAAGGGTTCCATCCAGGCCTGGAAGGTTGCTTCGGCGCGTTGCTCCATGAAGATCAGCTTCCAGTTGTTATAGCGCAGCGCCGTCAGGTCGCCATCGTCCGAGAAGTAGAAGATCTCCTTGCGCGGGCTCTTGTCGGTTTCTCCCGTCAGCATCGGCAGGATGTTGTAGCCATCAAGATGGACCTTGTAGCTGCGACCGATGGCCTCAACGCCACCCTTCTTCAGCTTCTCCTTGATGTCAGGTTCGCCTGCTGCAGCGAGGAACGTCGGCAACCAGTCCATGTGATGCACGATTTCATTGCTCCAGGCGCCTGGCTGGATCTTGCCGGGCCAGCGCACCATGGCCGGCACGCGCCAGCCGCCTTCCCAGTTGGTGTTCTTCTCGCCGCGGAAGGGTGTCATGGCGGCGTCGGGCCAGGTGTTCATGTGCGGGCCGTTATCCGTGGAGTAGAAAACGATAGTGTTGTCAGCGATACCAAGCTCGTCGAGCAGGGTGAGGAATTCGCCGATGTGCATGTCGTGTTCGAGCATGCCGCAGGTGTACTCGTCCGCGGTCGGAAACTGTTCTTTACATTGCGCCATCTTCTCGTCGCTGACGTGGGTGCGGAAGTGCATGCGCGTACCGCTCCACCAGACGAACCAGGGCTTGCCGGCTTCGTGCTGGCGCTGGATGAAATCCTTCGCT
>JASFPB010000260.1:0-3674 GCA_050116235.1 Chromatiales bacterium
GGAGGCTTTCTGACCGGGCTCATTGTATCGCAGCATCGTAGATCCCATGTTCAGGGGATATTCCCGGGGGATGGCGCCGACCTGATTTCGACTCAAATGCTTTTCAAACCCAAACTAATCGTTACGGACAATTATTTCTATCAAACATAACGATTTCACTTATTTATCAGCGTTCCCGATAATAGCTCACGTATACAGCAGCTGTTGCCTATGAATAAGGCAAGAGTTGCTGGAAAAAATTTCTACACATCAGACAACTGATTACTTAGACAGGAGATGAAAATGCTAGAGAATCGCGAAGGCCAGATGGTCCCCCAGGTCACTTTCCGTACCCGCCAGGAGCACGAGTGGGTCGATGTATCCACTGACGATGTCTTCAAAGGCAAGACCGTCATCGTGTTCGCGCTGCCGGGCGCATTCACCCCGACCTGCTCCTCCACGCACGTGCCGCGCTACAACCAGCTTGCGCCACTGCTGAAGCAGAACGGTGTCGACGAGATCATCTGTGTCTCTGTCAATGACGCCTTCGTCATGAACGAGTGGAAGGCCGAGCAGCACGCTGACAACATCCGCTTCCTGCCGGACGGCAACGGCGACTTCAGCCGCGGTATGGGGATGCTGGTCGAGAAGAATGACCTGGGTTTTGGCGAACGCTCATGGCGCTATTCCATGCTGGTCAAGGACGGCGTCATCGACAAGATGTTCATCGAGCCGGATGTGCCAGGTGACCCCTTCGAGGTTTCTGATGCCGACACCATGCTGGCCTACGTCGCGCCAAACGCCTCGAAGCCGCTGGACGTCACGGTCTTCAGCCGCGAAGGCTGTCCCTTCTGTGTCCGTGCCAAGGGCCTGTTGCACGATGCCGGTATCGAGTTCGAGGAGCTGGTACTGAACCGCGACTACACGGAAGCCAGCATCCGCGCAGTCTCCGGTGAGACCACGGTGCCGCAGGTGTTCATCAACGGTGAACGTGTTGGCGGATCGGAAGCGCTGGAAGCCTGGCTGAACGAGCGCGACAAGAAAGTCGCCTGATACAGTCAGCAACAGGCATGAAACAGGGCCGCCTGCCGGCGGCCTGCTTTTAAAGAATCCCGGTGATACTGCCGCAACCAGTTTTAAAGGAAAGACAATGACCAGACAGCATTTCGATTTGATCGCCATTGGCGGCGGCAGCGGCGGGCTCGCAGTTGCCGAGAAGGCCGCCCAGTTCGGCAGGAAGGTCGCCATCGTCGAGACCGGCAAGATCGGCGGCACCTGCGTCAATAATGGCTGTGTCCCGAAAAAGGTGATGTGGTATGCCGCCAACCTGGCACATGCCGTCGATGATGCCAGTGGTTTCGGCATCCCGGCCGCGCGGGGCAAGACCGACTGGCTGAAGCTCGTGGCAGGCCGCGATACCTACATCGCGAATATCAACAACTACTGGAACGGCTATGTCGAGGATCTCGGCATCACCATGATCGAGGGCTACGCAAGCTTTGTTGACCAGAAGACCATCTCTGTGAACGGCGAGCAGTACACGGCTGATCACATCGTGATCGCAACGGGTGGCCAGCCGATCGTTCCGCCGGTTCCTGGCGCAGAATACGGAATCACCTCTGACGGCTTCTTCGAACTCATGGAACAACCGGGCAAGGTCGCAGTCATCGGTGGTGGCTATATCGGTGTCGAACTCAGCGGCGTGCTGCGCGCACTCGGTTCGGAGGTCACCATGGTTGCACTTGAGAACCGGGTGCTCGAGCTCTTCGACCCCATGATCAGTCGCGTGCTCGAAGAGGAGATGCGCAACCAGGGCATCGATGTACGTCCCGGCTTCGAGGTCGTTGAGCTCAGCAAGAGCGGCAAGGCAATCAGCCTGGTATCCAAACACGGCGTCACGCTCGAGGGTTTTGACACTGTGATCTGGGCTGTCGGACGCCGCCCGAACACGGCAGGCCTGGGGCTCGACAGGGCTGGCGTCGAAACCATCCGCGGGGGCTTCGTTCCTGTCGATGATTACGAGAACACCAATGTGAAAGGTATCTACGCTATCGGTGATATTACCGGCAAGACGCCTCTGACGCCGGTTGCGATCGCCGCCGGCCGCAAGCTTGCTGCACGTCTCTTCGATAACCAGCCGGAGAGCAGGATCGCCTACGACAATATCCCGAGTGTTGTGTTCTCACACCCTCCGGTCGGTACCGTCGGCATGACAGAGATACAGGCACGCGAACGTTATGGAAGTGCCGTCACAACCTACAGCAGCGACTTCACGCCGATGCGATACGCGCTTGCAGAGCATGGATCCACGACTGCCATGAAGCTTGTCTGTGCGGGCGATGAAGAGAAGATCGTCGGCATCCATGTCATCGGCGACGGTGCCGACGAGATGCTGCAGGGTTTCGCCGTAGCTGTGAAGACGGGTGCGACCAAGGCGGATTTCGACAGTACCATCCCGATCCATCCGACAAGTTCGGAAGAGCTCGTGACCATGAAGGTGCCCGACCAGGCGCATGATGAGCACAAGGATGTCGATACAGGTCTTGAATGGCAGGAGGCTTCCTGATCGAACGTCCGGGGGAGATAATCTCCCCCGGGCTTTGAGCTTCATTGAGACAGGTAACAATGCACTGCGTTCAAATCTATCTCCGGCCTGCAAAAATTTCCGATCTCGATGCAATCAACCGCGTCATCGAGAAGGCCGTGATGAACTGGAAACTGCCGGAGCGTGTCAAGCGGCTGTCTCTGCCGCTTTACCGCTACGACGCCATGGACTTCAGGGCGCTGGAGATCATTGTCGCGCACGATGGCAGGAACATCGTCGGCCTTGCCGCGTGGGAGACTGCAGATCAGGATGAAACACCGCAGAAAGCGTCTGCCCTGCTGTTGCATGGTCTCTATGTCGATCCTGCGCATCAACGCAAGGGTATCGGGCAGCAACTCTTTCGTGCAGCAGAATCGGCCATGCATGATCAGAAATTTGATGGTCTGATGGTCAAGGCGCAGGAATCCGCAGACGGTTTCTTTCTCTCACAGGGGATGCATCGTCTCGACCCGCTGGATCCGGGGCGTCATTACGCGAACCGATTCTGGAAATCCGCTGGCTTCAGCTGAAACCGTTGCGGATGGACAACTCTCGCCCGGCGAAAGACACCTGCTGCGCCGCAACTGCGTGAACACCGGCATATCACTCGACAACCCCGCGCCCTCTTCTTCCAGTTTCGACAATTCCATTGATCAGGATTAATTCCTCTCGTATTCGTGCTTTTCAAAGTCCTGCAAGGCTTCCATTATTTTTGGAAAGAGCCGAAAAAGAGGAGACATTCTCATGCAATCCATTGGCAAAATTCTATCGGCCGGCCTGCTCGGACTCACGCTGGGTACAGCAGGGTCGGTACAAGCCGGTTTTTCCTTCGGCGACTCATCCTTCTCCTTTGGTGATGATGATGACTGGTGGGGACCGGGCTGGGGCAATCCCTACCCGGTTGCGCCCTATGCCGCTCCCGGCTGGGGAAGCCCTGTCTATGGCCCCCCGGGGGCGCCCCCGCCCTGGTATCTGCCACCGCGCCTCGGCAGCTATGACCGCAGCATCATGCGGCAGAAACGTCAGCGCCAGATGAGCAATCACGGTGATGCGATGGAAGAGCTTGGCGACATGATCTACGGCAGGTACAGATTCGAACGCGAGGAAGCCA
>JASFPB010000261.1:0-3664 GCA_050116235.1 Chromatiales bacterium
AGACAATATGGGCGGAATCGCGCTACTGAAATAGTCCGTTATATTACTCTCTTGATCCCACTGGCTTTCCGGTGGGATTTTTTTTGCTCCGGCAGTTCGAACTCCAGGTTGGCCGGAATCCCCACATCTATGGCTATCCTCTGTAGCTACACTGCCATGTCATTGGTTGTAGATACTCCTTTGGTCCGGGGTTCAAGTCCCTGACGGCCCACCACCTTTTCTTTTATGTCAATCATAGGCTTGCATCACATGCGGGCCTTTTTATGCCCGAGGCACCAAGGGACTATGAATTTTGGGGAGTCCTTTTGTGGGTTTCATATGTCAGGATTGGAAATCAGATTTAAAATATGGATCTAACAGACAGGTAAACATGTTCACTTCTGAGTTCTTCTCCATATCTCTGACCTCATTCACACTCATTGGCCTTGCAGAATTGGGCGACAAGAGCCAACTTGTGTGCATGACACTCGCCTCACGTTATCGCCATTGGCCGGTGTTATTGGGCGCGGCTATCGCATTTACCCTGCTTAACGCCCTTGCTGTGGTGTTTGGGGCGGGTGTAGCTGCATGGTTGCCAGAAAGGGTAACGGCAGCTATCGTCGCGATTCTCTTCGGGATTTTCGGTATTCATGCACTACTCAGCAATGACACTGATGAATCCGAGGTGGTTGTGGAGCAGTCAGGCCGCAGCATTTTCCTGACCACCCTGGCATTGCTCTTCGTGGCTGAATTTGGTGACAAAACACAGATAGCAGTTGCCGGTTTGGCCGGAAGTACCTCACCTGCTCCCGTATGGATTGGCGCATCTATCGCTCTAATCCTTGTCTCAGCTCTCGGCATCTGGGCAGGACGTACTCTCCTACAGAGACTACCGATGAACTGGCTCCACCGAACCGGTGGAGTGATTTTTCTGACGTTTTCACTCGTGGCAGCCTGGAAGGTATTTTTCTGAGGCTTTGCGGATCAAATCTTCCACTCACATCAGTTCTGAATCGAGCCCATAAATTTCCACTTCATTCATCCACCCTGACAGATCCGACTCATGGGCGATATCGTGCGCCTGCGAGATTCGGGCAGAGAACTGAACGATAGATTCCGGAATGTAACCCGGTGAGCTGGATTGATGTGTCACCAGACCTGGAAAGAGTGTTGCACCCTCTGCTCACATCCCCACTGATATTGTCGGAAGAATAGTTGACATTCAGTATTTTTGGTACTAATATCCCATATATTAATTTTGGTATTTTTGTCCCATTTTATACAGAGTAATGAGAGTCACCTTGTGATGATCCCATGTCGTGGCATTTCCACAGAATTACCGTTCCGCCGTTGGACTGGGGATAGTTTGTGATCAATCGCGATCAGGTCCTTGGCGCAGCGGTGATCCGCATTCTGAGAGCACTGGTCCGTATCCTGTTGCGCTATGGAATGCCTTATGACGGGTTTGCGGAGCTCGCCAAGCGTGTCTATGTCGATGTCGCAAAAAGCGACTATCACCTGCCGAACCGCAAACAGTCCATCTCTCGCATCTCCACGCTGACGGGCATTTATCGACGCGAAGTCTCCCGTTTGCTTGAGTTGCCCGATATCGATGATTCCGAAATCACGGGAAAACATAACCGGGCAGAAAGGGTAATCGGCGGCTGGCTCCATGACAGCGAATATTCCGATGCAGAGGGAAGGCCTCTTGATCTCAAAATCGAGGGAGATGCACCCTGCTTCACTCACCTTGTAAGGAAATACAGCGGCGATATTCCTGTCCGGGCGATTCTCGATGAATTAGTACGAGTGGGCGCTGTGGAAATGAGCGAAGCAGGAAGCGTCCACCTGTTATCACGCGCTTATGTTCCGCAACACGGTGAAGCCGACATGTTAGCCATACTGGGTAAAGACGTGGCTGATTTTGTCGAAACGATTGACCACAACATTCAAGCCAGGGGCAAGGATACCCGTCTGCAACTCAAGGTTGAGTACGACAACCTGCCTGCTGAGGCGATTCCTGCATTGCGTACTCTTGCAAGTGAACGGGGCCGGGGTCTCCTGGAGGAGATGAATACCTGGCTTGCAGATAAAGATCGGGACAGCAACCCGAATAGTGAGGGGACTGGGCGAGTACGTGCCGGTATCGGCGTTTATTACTTTGAAGATGACCTGAATCAGGAGACCGAACAATGATCAATAATCCAATATCAAGAACGCTGATGATGCTCGCCGCCATCAGCCTCACTGCCTGTGGAGGCGGGGGTAGCGACAGTGGCGTTACCGATAGCGGCATCGATGGCGGCGGCTCTGTTGCCGGTGGCGGCATCAGCGGGACTGGCGTCGGTACGATTACCGCTTTTGGCAGTGTCGTGATCAACGATACGCGCAAATTCGAATTTGACGACAACACGCAATTTTTCCGCGATGGCGAGCCAGTCACTGAAGACAGTTTCATGCAAAACGGTGTTGGCATGGTCAGTCGCGTGGAAATCGGTGACGATGTCAGTGATGATTTTACCAGTGGCACAGCAGTCACAGTCACTGCAGATAATGCACTCAAGGGGCCTGTTACGGGCACCGCTCCGCTGACTGTGCTGGGCCAACCGGTGATCGCTACCGGCAGTACCCTTCTTGATAATGTTCCTGGCGGTACCACGGCGAACCTGCAGGTTGGCGATATTGTCGAGGTGAGTGGGTACGCCGACAGTCAGAACGTGATCCAGGCGACCCGGATCGAGTACAAGGTTGGCGGCGCACCTGAATGGAAATTGACGGGTGTTGTCAGCAACTCGGTGTCCAATACGTCGTTCCAAGTCGGAAATCAGCTCGTTCTCCTCAATGGCACCTTGCCACGTGACTGCGGTGCCAGTCTGGACAATGGCGAATTCGTCGAGGTGAAGGCAACACAGGACTCCGGCTTCACTGCTGGAAGCGCACTGGATACCGTGACGGACGTCGAGTGCAAGGTCCAGGGGCTCAGTGTCCCGGATGACGCTTCAAGCAACATCCTTGAAGCCGAAATCGAGGGGATCGTAACAAGCGGTACGGTCAATGATTTCATCGTCAATGGCCAGCGCGTGACATCAGACAGCCTGACGGAATTCGAAGGCGGCACCAGCGAGGATTTTGCGATCGGTATCAAGCTGGAAGCAGAAGGGGATTTTGATACCAGTGCCAACATTCTGGTCGCTGACAAGATCCGTTTCAGGGAAACGCGGGTCCGGATCGAGGCACCAGTTCAAGTTGCAAATGCCGGCCTGGGTGATTCTTTCACGATACTGGATATCATTACCGTCAATACAACCATCCTGACCGAGGACGATGACGGGTTGCTGGATGGCAGTGGTGACAACGGCAGCATGCAGATTGAAGTGCGCGGTTACGTGGACGACAGTGGTTCGGTTATTGCCGAAGAGGTCCGTGAGCGAGGTGCTGCCGACCCTTCTGATGTGCGACTGCGCGGGCCGGTTGGGAGTATTTCCGACCCGACGTTTAAGATCCTTGGTGTAACCGTTGATACGGTCACAGCCACCTCGATATTTGACGACCGGGTCTCTCCACCAGAATCCATCACTCCTGCGACCTTCTTCAGTCGCGTGTCAGAAGGGACTCCTGTGCAGGTGGAGGATGGCAGTTTTAACAGTGCTACCGACACCATTACCGGGGGTGTCATCGAGATAGA
>JASFPB010000262.1:0-3657 GCA_050116235.1 Chromatiales bacterium
GGCAAAAAAAGGGGCCTTTGAGAGGCCCCGAGTTGCTGATCACTTTTCTGGTACTACCTCTCGTCGCGAGAGTCACTCTTCCTAGAGACCGATGAGTTCTGCATGCAGCCCGTGCGACGATACGGTACGCAGCAGTTGTGCCGCCTTGACGTCGGCCGGGTCAAAATCCACCAGCATGAGGTGACGGGCGCGATCATTGACGCAGGCGCTATAGACGCCGTCCATGGTGGATAATTCCCGTTCGAGATCGTGGATGCGGGTGTCATCCAGATCCTCGTCAATGTGAATCAGGACATCTGAACAGTATTGGTACATGGCAAATCTCCCTTCCTGATGAAATCAAGCAGGTCTGCGAGACCATACAAACAACAATAGTCCACAGAGGCAGCTTTACAATCAGGGTTTTCCCGTGCCTTTAGACGTCACCGCGGAGCGCTTCCAGCTCTTCCCAGCGTTCGAAGCCCTGTTCCAGCTCACTCTCCCTGGCTGACAGCTGCTCTTTGAGATCAGAGACCCGCTCGGCATTCTCACGGTAAAGCTCCGGATCGGCCAGGAGCGCGTGCAGTGCCTCGATCTCCTTTTCGAGTCTCTCGATGGTTCCGGGTAGCTGCTCGAGCTCACGCTGCAGCTTGTAGCTCAGCTTGTTGACGCTACTCTTTTGCTTCGTTTTTCTTGCCACGGTTTTTTCCGCGGCCGTTGCCGTCTCAACGGATTCTCTCGCTGATTTCTCCCGCAGCCAGTCCTGATACCCCCCGGCGCACTCACTGATGACACCCTTGCCCTCGAAAACCAGCGTCGAAGTGACGACCGCATCGATGAAGGCGCGATCATGGCTGACCAGAAGCAGGGTTCCCTGGTAATCGGCGAGCAGCTCCTCGAGCAGCTCGAGTGTCTCAACGTCGAGGTCGTTGGTCGGCTCGTCGAGCACGAGAAGGTTCGCAGGTTTCGTAAAAAGCTTGGCGAGCAGGACACGATTTCGTTCGCCACCCGAGAGTGCGTTGAGAGGTTGCCGCACGCGATCAGGGGTGAAGAGAAAATCCTGCAGGTAAGAGATGATGTGCCGGCTCTTGCCATTGATCTCGACCTTGTCGGATCCGCCGCCGACGTTGTCCTGCACACTCTTCTCCATCTCCAGCGAGGCTCGCAACTGGTCGAAGTAGGCGACCTCGAGGCCTGTACCCAGCCTGATACGACCGGATGTCGGCATGAGCTTTCCGAGCAGCAGGCCGAGCAAAGTCGACTTGCCACAGCCATTCGGTCCGATGATACCGATCTTGTCACCACGCAGGATTGTCGTGCTGAAATCCCGGATCACCTCGAGATCGCCCCAGCGGTAGCTGACGTTTTCGACCTCGGCGACCAGTTTGCCGGAGCGGTCAGCCTGCTGGAGATTGATGCGCGCTTCTCCCTGCCCCTTGCGCCTTTGCCTGTAGGCCTCGCGCATCGCCTGCAGCTGGCGCACGCGCCCCTCGTTGCGTGTGCGACGCGCCTTGATGCCCTGGCGAATCCAGACCTCTTCCTGTGCGAGCTTTTTGTCAAAACGCTCGTTCGCTTTCGCCTCGGCATTGGCGCGTTCCTCGCGGCGGCGCAGGTAATTACTGTAGTCACCGGGCCAGTCCGTCAGCCTGCCCCGGTCCAGCTCGATGATGCGCGTTGCCAGCCGCTGCATGAAGGCTCGGTCATGCGTGATGAATAGCAGGCTTCCACTCCAGCTCGCGAGGAACTCCTCGAGCCAGTTGATGCTGTCGATATCGAGATGGTTTGTCGGTTCGTCGAGCAGCAGCAGTTGCGGCTCTCTGACGAGCTCACGTGCGAGCAGCACACGACGCTTGCGCCCCCCGGAGAGGGATTCGAAGCGCGCATCGGGATCGAGCGAGAGTTTCGACAACGTTGTCTCTACCTGCTGCTCGAAGTGCCAGCCGCCGGCATCCTCGAGTGCATGCTGTGCCTTTGCCATGCGGTCGAGATTCTGTTCGGAAGGATCCTGCATGACGGCCTGCGTGGCAGCGTGGTAGGAGACCAGCAGCCCGGAGAGCTCGTCCAGACCTGTGGCAACAATCTCGAACGTAGTCCCCGCGAGATCCGTCGGAACCTCCTGGGGAAGATAGGAAATCCTGGAGCCCGCTGCGAGCTGTCTTTCACCCTCGTCTGCCTGGACGAGCCCGGCGATGATCCTGAGCAGCGTCGACTTGCCCTCGCCGTTACGTCCGATCAGGCAGATGCGCTCGTTATCGCTGACAGCCAGGCTGACCCTGTCGAGGAGTTGTGGCCCGCTGTAGGAGAGAGAGATGTCGCGAAGTGTCAGAAGTGTTGCCATACCAGGTGATGATTTGGTCAGCCTGGCGGCATCATACAGAAAAAAGCGGGACCGGGATGAGCCCGCAAGATCCACCAACAAGAGGAGAACCAATCTCCTGTGTCCACAGACACCATCGCGGTTGTTTTGGTTGCAGAAGCCTGGTCATTTTCTCTCCGGATTGTCGGAGGGGAATCATCTTGCCAGCCAGGCCTCCGGGGAATGACAGCGACGGCAGAAGGTATGAAGCAAGCTGAACGTAAAAGGGGGCTGTGCTGCGCACGCCCCCTTCTCCTGAAGTAAGCAGCAACAGACGGTCAGGCGGCGTCTTCTGCATCGAACTCCTTGTGATAGGCCATCACGCGCTCGACTTCCTCCTTCGATCCAAGCACAACCGGCACACGCTGGTGCAGGGCTTTCGGCTTCAGTTCCATGATGCGTTCACGACCGGTGATCGACATCCCGCCAGCCTGCTCCACGATGTAGGACATCGGGTTGGCCTCGTAGAGCAGGCGCAACTTTCCTTCGACACCCTTTGCCTTCATCTTGCTGTCGAGTGGATACATGAAGACGCCGCCGCGTGTCAGGATACGATGGACTTCGGCCACCATGGAGGCGATCCAACGCATGTTGAAATCCTCGCCCCGGGGTCCTTCAGATCCATTGAGACACTCATCGATGTAGCGTTTGACCGGTGCTTCCCAGAAACGCATGTTGGACGTATTCACGGCGAACTCGCGCGTCTTTTCCGGGATCTGCATGTTCGGGTGTGTCAGGATGAATTCACCGATGTCCTGGTCGAGGGTAAAACCGTTGACCCCGTTGCCTGTCGTCAGCACCATCATGGTCGAGGGACCGTAAAGCGCATAGCCCGCCGCGACCTGCTGTGTACCGGGTTGCAGGAACGCCTGCTCGGTGGGATTCTGTCCATCACCATCACCCGGGCAACGCAGGATCGAAAAGATGGTGCCAACCGAGACGTTGACATCCGTATTGGATGAACCGTCCAGCGGGTCGAAGGTCAGGAGGTACTTGCCGCGCGGATAGCTGCCCGGAATCGGGTAGATTTCATCCATCTCTTCCGATGCCATCGCGGAGAGATGGCCAGCCCATTCGTTTGACTTGATGAAGACCTCGTTCGTGATGATATCGAGCTTCTTCTGTGTCTCGCCCTGCACATTCTCGCTACCGGCACTGCCGAGAACGCCGATCAGTTCACCCTTGTTGACGAGATTCGAGATGACCTTGCAGGCGGTGACGACATCATTCAGGAGTGACGTGAAATCACCGGTCGCGCCCTCGGTCTTGCGCTGCTCTTCGATTATAAACTGGGTAATACTGGTACCGTTGTGCATTGATCA
>JASFPB010000263.1:0-3651 GCA_050116235.1 Chromatiales bacterium
GCCGGCCAGTAACAGGCCGTGTTCGCCACGGTTGCGCCCGATAATGTCGATCGAGCCGATCGACGGCACGCTAGCGAAGGAGGAGACGATGTCGTGGGCGTCATCATCGCTGGCATTCCAGTCGTACTCGTAGCGCAGCAGCGCTTGAGGGCGGATGCTTGTTTTACCGCTCTGAAACTCGGTGCCTACGCGAACGCCGAGGGAGGTGATCAGGGAGTGGGCATCTGCATCGTTAACACGCAGGTTGAGACTGTCAGCGCCCGATTCGGTGAATCCCTCTTGCCAGACCTTCGAATAGGTGATGCCAAACTCCGGGATCAGGTCATATCCGGATACGGGGTAGTCATAGGCGGCCTTGGCCGAGGCGATGAAACCGTCGCCGTCGAAGTTACCCCTGGCAGTGCGATTGATGGAACCGAAACGGATGTTGCGTTCCGAGTCGTAAGTGCCCCATGTGTAGCCGAGAAGGCCGAAGAACTCCCAACGGTCCCGGGTCAGGGTGCCATAGGTGCTCAGGAGATAGCTGTTACCGTCGATCTCGGCGTCTGCCAGCTCATAGTTGTCGAGCCCGGGTTGGCCGTAGCCAATGGCGGCGCCAACAGTTGTATCGCTTCCTAATGCTGTGTCCACACCGAGCACGGCTCCGGCGAGGCGGTAGTCATAACCGCTGAGGCCGTCATCCCCATCGATGCTGCCCTGCAGCCAGGTCGCATCCAGCCAGACGCCGTGGCGTTCATGGTTGGGGCAACCTGCGGTCAAGGGCTCACCATCCGCAGCCTGGTGCGACGAGTAGCCCCCGGCCAGTGAGCTGCGGCCCCGTGCGGAACAGAGTTGTGCTCGCTCCAGCACTGTTTCTGCGTAGAAGTCGTTTTGCTCCAGCAACACCGTCATGAAAGCGGCATAGGGCTCGGCGATGATGGCATTGTAGGTAGCGGCGAGCTGGTCCGGCGTTTCGTTAGCAATCTCCAAAAGGATGCGATCGAAGTCGGCGTTGCCGCTGCTGAAGCCGGTGTTCACCACGGGCGCTTTGTCCAGAGCATTCGCCTTGGAGACCTGGTTGGTGGTGCCGGTGCCGGGTATCGTCGTCGGAGTTGTGCCGGGTGGAGTGAGCGCAGCACCTGTCTGGATTGGTGTGAAGCCAGCATAGATTACACCGAGTTGCACATTGTCAGCATTATAGGTGGTGTCGAAGGTGAAAGCGCCCAGCGGAGCAGGATCGGTATCGAACTGTCCGCTTACCCCCCCACTGGCGGTGATGATGGTATAGACCTCTGGACTTGTCGCTGTGCCAGCCGCCGCCGGGGTCAGAAGGGTACCGTTCTCGCCCTGGGCCGTGAGAGTGCCGGCAAGTTGTGCAGTCCCTCCGACGGCGAGCAGGTCAGCGCCGCTGCCGTCAGGCTTGATCTCGATGTCGAGGGTACCAGTGGATTGTTGCTCGTAGTTGCCTGTGACGGTGAGTGTTCCAACGGAGTTGCCCGGTGCCACCAGGCCAGTGTTAACAAGCCCTCCAAGGCTGCCGCTGCCGAGGACGGTGGCTCCGGAGAGGACCACTGTCGACATCGGGATGGTTCCGGCGGCGTCCAGTGTGCCTTCGACAAGCGTCAGAGTACCCGTGCTCGTGCTGGTACCAGAGAGTCGCAGAGTACCAGGGCCGTACTTTATGACTTCGGCCAGGGTGCCGTCGGAGCCATCGGAGATGGCCCCGGTTAGGTCGAGAAGACCACCAGCGTCCAGCACGTCAATCTCCAGCGAATCGCGGAAGTCGCCGCTCTGGTAACCGTCTGACTTGGAGCCGGCCTGCAGGTCACTGCTCAGGGTCCAGGTCCCGGTTCCTAGTTTGTCGATGAAGTTGAAACCGGTGACTAGGTCGTCCTCGCCTCCGGTTCCCTCCAGTTGCAGGGCGGCCTGCGTGGGCAGAGTATTGACGAAATTGTTGCAGAAAACCTCGGCCGGGTTCTTGTTACAGAAGTCGATCAGAACCGGATCGTTACCCAACTCGGCGTCCGTCTTTGGCACCTTCTCGATAGCTCTGACCGAGATGGTCCCTTCAACGTTTGATCCCTGCTGAAGGAGGACGGAGCTGTTGTCGCCATCGTTGATTTCAATGGCGAAACCGGCACCACCTCTTATGGTTCCTGAATTCTCGACACGAAGCGTTTCCCCCGATCGAATCGCGACGCCCCCTCGGGAGGCGTCGATCGTGCCGCTGTTCGCGATTCGGGATATGGTTCCCTTAGTGATCACGTTGACGGCGGTTCCCCGTGCGTTCCCCTCGACTTCGATCGTTCCTTCATTAATCAGAACGGATCCGAAGCCCATTTCGACAGCCGTTACCTGACGGCCAGCCCCCTGGGTTTCGACCGCCCGTATTGTGCCCGACGCCAGGTTCTGTATGAAACTGTCCTGACTAACGGACAGCGCACTGCTGTCGTCGCCAGAAAGGAGGAGTATGTCGCCCGAGTTGATCACCTGAGCATTCAGGCCGAGCCCCACGGCTCTGGTCATGGCTCCTTCTTTAGTGCTAATGGTGCCGAAGTTTTCCAGCACTGCCCCCGTCGATTGCTCGCTGAACAGATTTCCCTCGATCGCTTCTGTCTTAGTCGCTTGTATGGTGCCGCGGTTGACGATACGGTTGCCCCCGCCACGAATGGCGACGGTGCCGAGGCGGGGAATGCTATCCCCGGTGATGACGCCATCGTTGATAATGGTCGCGCCCTCGTTGAGGTTGATCGCGCTCAGCGTCGCCGCAGGCGTGAGGTCACCGCTGCTGACTTTCACAGTGACGTTGGTTGCCACATCGTTGTCGATCGAAACGTTGTTGGTGGAGGTGCAGTCGACCGTCTCGCCGGAATTTGGTGCAAGTGTCCCGGAATCTGCACTAACGCCGCCGGATGTGGTGCAAACAGCCCAGGCTGGCCCGGTGCCACCTAGCAGGCTTAAGAGTATCAGGGCAAGGGCGGAGGGTCTGCTCAATCGCGCTGGGAAGTTCACGCAGGAGAAGGTGTAACGATCACATAGATCACGGGTATAAATGAAAGCAGGTACATTCATCTTAAGCCATCTCCACTTTGGGGATTTGGTGGTTTTTGTGTAATCGAAATACTATTAAATCTCGGCTTAAAAGTCTCTTTAACCCTGCTGGCCTGATCCCTTTCCGAATGGAAATAGTTATTGGAGTTTTCTGGCAGGCTTTACCCAAACCCCATAAGTCCCGGCTTTTCAGCTTTTCAGCTTTTCAGGATTCCACCTTACCAATCTCCACCCCACGAAAACCCACCAAAGAACTCCCCGAAATCCATAGCCCCATGGTGCCTCGGGCATAAAAAAGGCCCGCATGTGATGCAAGCCTATGATTTTGATGAAGGCACAGGGTAGAGCCCGTCGGGTAGAATCCCTTCGAGCTAAGTGTTAGCCATGTCCTCGGAATAAAGTGTTACCTATGTGCCCGGAATGGGCATGGGTCTTCTTGCTGCAAGCCTGTACAGGTCTTGTCATGCACTTCCATATCATATTGGTCATTTAAGGTCTATTGTCCTAGACAAGCCTGGACAAACAGGTCACCACCAAATCCAGAGGTCAAGACAATGAATCAAACAAGAGCACGCCTTTTAAACGTCGAAGACTGTGTTATCTGCCGGATGGCATTGACAT
>JASFPB010000264.1:0-3648 GCA_050116235.1 Chromatiales bacterium
ACTGCCGTATGTGCCTCGTGGAAGTGGAGAATGCGCCCAAGCCGTTACCGGCCTGTGCGACGCCATGCATGGATGGCATGAAAGTCTTTACCAGATCGCCCCTCGCCCGCGAGGCGCAAAAGGGCACGATGGAATTCCTGCTGATCAACCATCCGCTCGACTGTCCGATCTGCGACCAGGGCGGTGAGTGCGAGCTTCAGGACGTGGCGCTCGGCTATGGTGGCGATGTCTCGCGTTTTACAGAACGCAAGCGCGTTGTTCCCGATCCGGATATCGGCCCGCTCGTTGCAACCGACATGACACGTTGCATTCATTGCACGCGTTGCGTCCGTTTCGGACAGGAGATCGCCGGTTTGCGCGAGCTCGGCGCGACGGGGCGCGGCGAACACACCACTATCGGTACCTACGTGGCCCATGCCATGACATCCGAACTCTCGGGCAATGTCATCGACCTCTGTCCGGTTGGCGCACTGACCTCCAAGCCGTTCCGCTTCAAGGCGCGGTCCTGGGAGATGAGCCAGCATGCAACCATTGCGCCACATGACTGTGTCGGCTCCGGCATCTATGTCCACAAACGCCGTAGCGAAATCCTTCGCGTCGTCCCGAAAGAAAACGAGACGGTCAACGAGACCTGGATATCGGACCGGGATCGTTACAGCTACACCGGGCTCGAGCACCCTGATCGACTGACTGTGCCAATGGTTCGCGACAACGGAAAATGGAGCGAGGCAACCTGGGAAGAGGCACTCAGACGTGCTGCTGATGCCATCGCTGCCACACGTGGCGGCGAGGATAATTTCGGAACGCTGGTTTCTCCTTCTGCCACGCTCGAGGAGATGGCACTCGCTGCGAAGATCACGCGCGCCATGGGTAGCAAGGCGATCGATCACCGTCTCATGCAGGCTGATTTCCGTCACAGGCAGTCGACGCCCTGGCTCGGAATGACCCTCGCGGATCTCGAGAAGGCAGATGCCATCCTGCTCGTTGGATCCAACGCACGCAAGGAACAACCCCTCGTCAACCACCGTATCAGAAAAGCAGCGCTCAGGGGCGCGGCTGTCATGGCGGTCAATCCTGTTGACTTCGAACTTAACTACCCGCTCGCGCACTCGGTTATCGCAGCGCCATCTGCCCTGGCGGGTGCGATCGACAACGCTGACATCAAATCAGTGCTGTCGGAGGCTGGCAATGCCGTCGTGCTCGTCGGCGAAACAGCTACATCCTGTCCCGATTACGGCCTGATTTGCAAGGCTGCTGCTGACCTGGCACTGGCGACCGGCTCGGTGCTGGGCTTCCTCACTGCAGGTGCCAATACCGCCGGTGCCTGGATGGCTGGCGCAGTCGATGCAGACGCCAGTGCTTCGATCATCGAGACTGCGCGGCGCGGCTGGTTGCTGGTTGGTATTGAGCCCGAATTCGATTGCATCCAGGGCAGGCAGGCCTCCGAGGCAATCGCTCGCAGCAGCAATGTTGTTGCATTGACAGCCTGGCGCACGCAGGCTCTCGAGGAGATAGCAACTGTCATGCTGCCGATCGGTCATTTCACTGAGACATCAGGAACTTATGTCAACTGCCAGGGTGACAGACAATCCTTTGCTGGAATCGTCGAACCGCGAGGTGATGCGCGGCCGGCCTGGAAGGTGCTGCGTGTGCTCGGCAATCTGCTCGATGTCGAGGGCATGGAGTACAACAGCAGCGAGGAAATTCGTGACGAGGTATTCGCCAATGTCTCCGAATTCACGGCCAACAGCGTGACACTCGATGGCGCAGGGCAGAAGGAGTCTGCAGCTGGCCTCGAGCGTATCGCAACGCCTGCCCCCTATATGGCAGACGGCATCACGCGTCGCGCAACCCCGCTGCATGCAACGGTTGATGCTTCCTGGGGGATTTCCATGAGCCCTGCGACAGCCTCGAACCTCGGTCTTGCCGAAGGTGACAGCGCCGTACTGAAGCAGGGGGAAGGCAGCGCTGCATCGACAGTCATTCTCGACGAGCGTGTGCCTGACAACTGCGTCTGGTACCCGGGCGGCGTACCGGGCAGTGAGGAAATCGGCGGGAGCAGCGGCACGGTCACTGTGGAGAAGGCATCATGAGCTGGGTGGTCGATCTCTGGAACTGGCTCCCCGAGGTAATCCAGGTTCTCCTGAAAATCACTGCCATCGTCCTGCCGCTGATGCTGATGGTGGCCTACTACACGCTGCTCGAGCGCAAGGTGATCAGCTACATGCAGGTGCGGATCGGCCCGAACCGGGTCGGTATCAAGGGGTCGCTGCAGCCCATCGCCGATGCACTGAAGCTGATGTTCAAGGAGATCGTGCTCCCCACGAAAGCGAACAAGTTTCTCTTTTTGCTTGCACCGATGCTCACCCTCGGTCCTGCGCTTGCGGCCTGGGCGGTGTTTCCGTTCAGCGAGGGCGTCGTGCTTGCAGATATCAACGCAGGTCTGCTCTATATCCTCGCGCTGACATCACTCGGTGTATATGGCGTCATCATTGCCGGCTGGGCGTCCAATTCAAAGTATGCCTTTCTCGGTTCCCTGCGCTCCGCGGCACAGATTGTTGCCTACGAGATCGCGATGGGCTTCGCGCTTGTCGGTGTGCTTGTCGCTGCCGGCAGCCTGAATCTCGGCGAGATTGTCACTGCCCAGAAGGGTAGCATCCTGCACTGGTACTGGCTGCCACTCTTCCCGCTGTTCATGATCTACCTGATTTCCGGCGTTGCGGAAACCAACCGTGCCCCCTTTGACGTGGCCGAGGGCGAATCAGAAATCGTTGCGGGTTTCCACGTCGAGTACTCCGGCATGGCATTTGCGGCGTTCTTCCTCGCCGAGTACGCCAACATGATCCTGATCTCGGCACTGACGGCCCTGCTGTTTCTCGGCGGCTGGCTCTCGCCTTTCGAGGGGACCTTCGCAGAATCCTGGTTTGCCTGGGTGCCCGGCTTTATCTGGCTGGTGCTCAAGACGTTCATCTTCATGTTCGCGCTGCTCTGGTTCCGCGCCACTTTCCCGCGCTACCGCTATGACCAGATCATGCGACTTGGCTGGAAGGTCTTTATTCCGATCACCATTGTCTGGATCCTCGTTGTGGCACTCGGCGTGGTCTACAACGTCGGCCCCTGGTGGAGCTGAGGAGGCTGATCGATGAAAACGATGACGAATTACATCAAGAGCCTGTTTCTCTTCGAGTTACTGAAAGGGCTTGGCCTGACCGGTCGCTACCTCTTCGCGAAGAAGGTCACGATCCAGTATCCCGAGGAGCGTGCTCCCATGTCTCCGCGTTTCCGCGGCTTGCATGCCCAGCGACGTTACCCCAACGGCGAGGAGCGCTGTATCGCCTGCAAGCTCTGCGAAGCGGTCTGTCCGGCGCTCGCAATCACCATCGATGCAGAACCGCGCGAAGACGGTTCGCGGCGGACGACGCGCTATGACATCGACCTCTTCAAATGCATCTTCTGTGGCTTCTGCGAGGAATCCTGTCCTGTCGATGCCATCGTCGAGACAAGGCACTACGAGTACCACTTTGAAAGCCGCGAGGGGAGTGTTATCACCAAGCAGGAACTGCTCGACAACGGTGACCGTTTCGAAGAACAGATTGCAGCCGATCGTGCTGCCCAGGCACAGTACCGATGAGTTTCGAAAAGTTCGTT
>JASFPB010000265.1:0-3648 GCA_050116235.1 Chromatiales bacterium
CGAGACAGCAGGCGGTGATCCGAAACAGGTCAAGCTCGTGCGTTTCGGCGCGCAGCGCAATGTCGGCGGCGTCGCGATCGCGAGCGTGCCTGCCGTGCACAGCAACGGTCTGAACCCGGGCTTTCTCAACGAAAAACTTGCCGGGGCGCTCAGCGCGAATGGCCTGACGGCCTATCTTGGTCCGCCCGGCGGCTATGTTCTGACGTTCAGTAACGGGCTCGTTGTCTATCTCTCGGGGGATACAGGCATCACGGCCGAACAGGAACTGGTCGTCAACCGCTTCTACAAGGCGAAACTCGCCGTTATCAACATTGGTGACACTTTCACGACCGGTCCGACCGAGGCGGCGTATGTGATGAACGCGATGGTCAAGCCGAACAGCGTTATCGCGTCGCATGCCAATGAGAAAGCCACCGAGGGAGGCAGGCTGCTTTCGGGTACACGCACCGAGACCTTCATCAACGCGGTCGAGATGCCGGTGCATCTGCCGCTCAGTGGCGTCACGATGGAGTTCGATGGCAACGGGACATGCGTCGCAGGCTGCACGCAGCAGTCGGGGAGCTGAGCATGAACGGCGATATTTCCAGGTTGCGCGAGTTCGTGCAGCAGATGACGCATCTTCTCGAGGCAGCCGGTGATGACGAGAAACGCCTCCTCTCTGAAGGCGAAAAACTGCTGCGTGATCTGGTCGCGCACGATGACTGGCTGCCGGAGACTTTTGCCGAGGCCGACCCGGAGCACTACCGACAGAACCTGCTCTATTGCGACCCGCTGGAGCGCTTTTCTGTCGTGAGTTTTGTCTGGGGGCCGGGGCAGCATACGCCTGTCCATGATCATACCGTCTGGGGCATGGTGGGCGTGCTGCGCGGTGCCGAGACCTGCGAGGAATTCGAGCGGGACGCCTCCACGGGGGAGTTGCGGCCTGCGGGAGAACATCGCATGGAAAGGGGACAGATCGATCTGGTCTCGCCGACCATCGGAGATATCCATCGCGTCTCCAACGCGCTCGCTGACCGGCCATCGGTCAGTATCCACGTCTATGGTGGCAACATCGGCAGAATCAGCCGGCATACCTATGCGCTTCCCGGAGGCGAGATCGGGACCTTCATCTCCGGCTACTCGAACGCGGTGCTGCCGAACCTCTGGAGTGCGTCTCTCTGAGCAACCGGTGTCGGTTTTTCCTGGCGTTCCGTGCAGTATGTATTAGTTAATGCTAATATTGCCCTTTTGGGCGCCATGAAAAGCATCTTTCCCTTTCTCGTCTGGTTCCGCTTCGTCAACAGGGAAAGCCTGAGGTCGGATCTGCTTGCGGGGCTGACAGGGGCGGTCATCGTTCTGCCACAGGGTGTTGCTTTTGCAACAATCGCCGGCCTGCCACCGGAATACGGCCTCTACACGGCCATGGTTACGCCGATTATCGCAGCGCTATTCGGTTCCTCCTACCACCTGATCTCGGGGCCGACCACGGCCATCTCCATCGTTGTCTTTTCCGCTATCAGTCGTCATGCAGACCCGGGCTCGCCGGAATTCGTCTCCATGGCACTCACGTTGACATTTCTTGCCGGGGTTTATCAACTGGCCTTCGGCATCGCGCGACTGGGAGCGCTTGTCAACTTCGTCTCCCACACGGTCGTCATCGGATTCACTGCCGGTGCGGCCATCCTGATTGCGACGAGCCAGATGAAACATGTACTGGGTATCGAGATTCCCAAGGGCGAGTCCTTCATGCACACCTGGTATGACATCTACATCGATTTCGCGAGCATCCAGCTACCGATCCTTGCCGTCGCTGTCATCACGCTGCTGACCGCGATCCTGTCGAAGCGGTTTTTTCCGAAAATGCCGAATCTTCTGATAGCCCTCGTTGTCGGTGGGCTCGGTGCGATGCTGCTTGGCGGAGAGGGGCGCGGTATCAGCTTTGTGGGTGAAATACCGGCGCATCTGCCGCCACTTTCATCACCGACCTTCAACATCGAGACCATCAAGATGCTGGCGCCGGAGGCCTTTGCCGTCGCGCTGCTTGGCCTCATCGAGGCTGTCTCTATCAGTCGCGCGATTGCGACAAAGTCCAACCAGCGTATCAACTCGAGCCAGGAGTTCATCGGCCAGGGGCTGTCGAACATCGGCGGCAGCTTTTTATCGAGCTATGCAGGCTCAGGTTCCTTCACCCGTTCGGGCATCAACTACAACTCCGGCGCACGCACGCCCATGTCTGCCATCTTTGCGGCACTCTTTCTTGCACTGATTGTGCTGCTGGTTGCTCCACTGACGGCCTACCTGCCTGTTGCGGCGATGGGTGGTGTGATCCTGCTCGTCGCCTGGAATCTCATCGATATGCATCACATTATGCATGTCCTCAAGCACAGCAAGACGGAGACATCGATTCTGCTGACGACCTTCTTCGCGACGCTCTTCCTCGAGCTTGAATTCGCGATCTATCTCGGCGTATTGCTGTCGCTGGTGTTGTTTTTGAAGAAAACCTCGACGCCCGCGATTCCGACACTGGCTCCTGATCATGACGACGAGACGGGTGCCATGACGCTGACGGAGATCGACCAGAAACCGCTGAAACAGTGCCCGCAGCTCAAAATCATTCGTATCGACATGTCGATCTATTTCGGCTCCATCAACCACATCATGAACAGGATCCAGCAGATCACTGAGAACGAGAAAATCTACAACATCCTCATCATCAGTGACGGCATCAACCTGATCGATCTGAGTGCAGGCGAGGCACTTGCAACAGAAAACAGACGGCTCATGAAACTCGGCGGCGGGCTTTACTTTGCGGGGCTCAAGCCGTCGGTCTACGAGTTCATCGCACGCTCAGCACTGGTGATGCAGATGGGCAACGACCACTTTTTCGATTCCAAGAAAAAGGCGATCAGGAATATCTACAAGCGGTTGGACCGCGATATCTGCGCAACCTGCGATCAGCTCGTCTTCGACGAGTGCAAGATGCAGTAGGTGGGGGGGTAATGCGGTTGCCCCGAAAAAGAATCGCCCCGTTAAACGGGGCGAATTCGGATGGTGCTGTATCCCTGAAAAAGCCGGTGACCGTGATCGCAGGGCCCGGGTTTGAGACCCTCCGCAGTGCCGGGAGCTTGTGGCTCGCTGCTTTATTCCGGATTGGTGAAAGTATACTGCCCTGCAGGAAGAATTATCTTGCTTTGATTGCTCTAAAATGCTCTATTCGAGCAATAAATATCTGAATATAGGTCAATTGGAGCAATATTTATGAATATCGATGCCTTCGACCGCGCAATCCTGGAGACCTTGCAGCAAAACGGCCGCATCTCCAACCAGGATCTGGCGGCTGCCGTGAATCTCTCTCCATCGCCCTGTCTGCGGCGCGTGCGCCGGCTCGAGGAGGAAGGCATCATCGCCGGTTACACGGCACTGCTGAATGCCCGCAAGCTCGGTCTGAAACTCACGGCTTTCCTGCATATCAGCATGGACAGGCACACGCCGGAGCGTTTCGATAATTTCGAGGCGGCGGTTGCCGGCTTTCCGGAGGTGCTGGAGTGCCATCTCGTTACCGGGCAGGAGGCGGATTACCTGCTCAAGGTGGTCGTTGAGGATATGGACGGTTACCAGAATTTCCTGCTGAACAAGGTCACGCGTATCGAGGGCGTATCGGGTGTGCAC
>JASFPB010000266.1:0-3606 GCA_050116235.1 Chromatiales bacterium
TTCTCGAAGGCTGATAGTGCGCAGGCAAAAAAACAGGGCGGGTTGACAACAACCCGCCCCAATACGGCTTAATGTAGAAGGGAAACGCAGAAATTATCTGCATGACAATTTAAGCAAATAACCATATTCCTCGTATTGATATGGATCAACCAAAGCCAAGAGGTGTATTTTGACCTCCATTCTCCGTACAATCGCCCTGATTGATTTCTTCGCAAAACCAGTCATTTATGTCCTGTAGTGACCCCGCCACGCGTGAAGCGATTCCCTATCTTGGCGGCTTCCCTGACGACAAGCTGTTAAGACACCAGTGGTGCAGTGCCGAAGCGCTTGGGCTGCAGGTCCATTTTCATGACCGTCTGGCAAACGATGCGCCGGGTCCTGAGCTCATTGTCATACCGGCAGGACAGCTCGAGATCGGCTCAGGCAAGCGCGAATTCGGGCATAGTCGCATGGAAGAACCGCGACGGCTGACCACCGTCGACAGCCCTTTCGCACTCGGCCGATTCACGGTAACTGCAGATGAGTGGAGACATTTCCAGGCAGCAACCGGCTGGCGCTTTCGCCCGGATCTCCTGTGTGCAAGTGGTCTGCAGCCTGTCATGAATATCCGGTATGCCGATGCTGAAGCCTATTGTCGCTGGCTCAGTGAACAGAGCGGTGAAAACTACAGGTTGCCGACGGAAGAGGAGTGGGAGTATGCATGTCGTGCAGGTTCCACGACGCCCTTCCATTTTGGCGAGTCGGTCAGTTGCAAGGAAGTCCATTTTGATTCAACCCTGCCATACGAGGAACAGAAACAGAAAAAACGTTTTTTTCTGCCCAGGTGCATTCCTGTCACGAAGTCTCTTCCGGTCGGCAGCAAAGCACCCAATCTCTGGGGCTTGCATGAAATGCATGGCAATGTCTGGGAGATGACCTCGACGCTCTGGAAACCTTCTCATCGATACAGTGAACAGGCGGACACCAAGGCAATCGTGACCAAGGGAGGATCCTGGTTCGACGCTGCAGTCTTCGCCCGCAGCGCCTCAAGAATGCGCCGCCTCAAGGACGAGCTGGACGTCAATCTCGGTTTTCGTGTTCTGCGAGAACTCTGACAACCACCTCCATGGAGACTTCCGGCCTGACCCGCGACGAGATCATCTCCCATCTCAACGAATCTCTCGAAGTGGAATTCTCTTTCTACGAGACTGAAAAGCCTGCCGAGGCACTTGTCCCGATCCCATACCGCGATCAGCTGTTCGTACTTGACTGGGTGCGGCGCGCATCGAGTATCAACATCGCGATTGGTTATGAATTCCTACTGCGTGCAAGAGAGGCGCTCGACAAGCTTGGCAGGGAGATGATCGAATCATGGCTGCTCGAGGCCATGGACAACTATGACAGGCATGGCCTGGGCCCGGCACTCGAAATCATCAAGGATATGGAAGCCTTCATCGAGGACGGTCGGGAGCGCCAGTCGGCAGCATTTTTCGAGGAATACGAGGGCATCCTGACACGCTTCGTCCATGGCCTCTCCGGACGTGAACTCAGGCTGGAGATGACTGATTCAGCGATTCCCTATACGGATTCCGAAACGCTTTACCTGCCATCAACCATCGCGCAACTGCCTGATGCAAGGGATAACTTCCGTCTTTACAAGTGCATGGTGGCACATCTCTGGGCCCAGACACGTTTTGGCACCTTTCAGGTGGAGCTGAATCACCTGCTGAGCGAATTTCCGGACAGGCAGCTGGCGCTGGGCTGCTTTCACACTATGGAACGCATCCGTCTCGATGCCTGTATCCAACGCGAACTGCCGGGACTCTACCGCGATATGCAACGCCTGAGCGAGCACCTCGATGATCAGCAGGAGAGCATCCCCGAATATGCACGCTTTTTCCTGCAGGAATCCGACGCAACGGTGCAGACGACCGTCGAGCTTCTGCATGAATTGCATGATGAAATCACCCCCTCCACGCGCTGCTATCAGGGATGTCTTGACCCCATCGCTGTCGCCGAGGTCCGTACTGCGCGTATCCAGCGTGAAAAAGCGCTGGTCCGTCACGCGTTAAAGGAGATGATCGAGGAACAGCACCGCATCGGAGAGAGTGGTGAGCGTCACGACAGTCACTTCAGGATCCACACCGGGGAAGACACGGCGCATGACATGCGTTTCACGCTCGAGATCGATGGGGATGCACGCGTGGCCCCGCCCGAGCACATGGTGAACCTGCTGACATCGGTGATGCTCGATTTTGGCGAAATCCCGGAGGGATACCTCACGCCGGCCGGTAATGAAGAGTATGACATCAGGAATTACCAGCAACAGGAACGCCCAGACGGGGATGCATCGCCCGCCACCTGCGAAGAGGAGGGTGCTTTTCTCTACAGGGAGTGGGATCACCGGCGCAAGCACTACAAGAAAGACTGGTGTGTATTGCGCGAACTCGAAGTCGAGGGCGGTGATGATGCCTTCTATCGCCAAACCAGGGAGAAATACCGCGGTCTCATTCTCTCGCTAAGACGCACCTTCGAGCTGTTGCGTGGCGAGGACAAGTTACTGAAGCGCCAGCCAAGCGGTGACGATATCGACCTCGATGCTCTCGTGGATGCCTATCCTGACCTGGTCAGGGGTAACGAGATGACCAACCGTCTCTTTACACATATGCACAAGGAAGAGCGCAACATTGCGGTCATGTTCATGGTCGACATGTCGGGCTCCACGCGTGGCTGGATCAACGATGCCGAACGAGAAGCGCTCATTCTCATGGCAGAGTCTCTCGAGATACTGGGGGATCGCTATGCGATCTATGGTTTTTCCGGCTGGGCGCGCAAGCGTTGCGAGGCCTATCGCATCAAGGATTTCGACGAACGACTCGACGACCATGTCAAGCGTCGCATCTGTGGTATCGAGGCCAAAGACTACACACGCATGGGCGCACCGATCCGGCATCTTGTCACCAAGCTTCACGATATCGAGGCACGCACCAAGCTGCTCATCACGCTCTCCGACGGGAAGCCTGACGATTACGACCTCGACTACCGGGGTGAATACGGCATCGAGGATACGCGCATGGCACTCTACGAGGCCCGGCGCGAAGGTGTGCATTCCTACTGCATCACGATCGATCGTGAAGGAAAGGATTATCTGCCGCACATGTATGGCGCAGCCAACTACACGGTGATCGACCGGGTCGAGAAGCTTCCGCTCAAGATTTCGGATATCTACCGCAAGCTCACCTCGTGACAATCCGCCTTTCACAGCTCTACATCTACCCGGTCAAGTCCATGGCCGGGATCCCGCTCGAAACCAGTGAGCTCGATGATATGGGCCTGAAATATGATCGCAGATGGATGCTGGTCGATCGCGAGGGCCGTTTCATGACCCAGCGAACGCACCCGCAGATGGTCCTGATTCAGCCAGCGATCACGAATGGACACTTGCAGCTCACCAGCAGCAAGGGCGAAACAGTGGAGGTGCCCGGCATCGAGCATGCAGAGCAGCATATGAGCGTGCAGGTCTGGAAAGACCAGGTCAAGGCACATCGATTGTCATCGGCCATAGACGCCTGGCTGTCACGGGAGATTGGTGAACCCTGTCGACTGGTTTACATTGCCGACGACGAG
>JASFPB010000267.1:0-3586 GCA_050116235.1 Chromatiales bacterium
CGATCCATCAACTCTTTGTTTCAGGCGGCCATCACCCGGGGCCACCGCTTGAAGCCCGACAATTTACGTGGCGGCTCTGTTGTAACGACGTAGAGACGGCTTTCATCATTCCAGGTTGCCAGCAGGCCCTGGATGAATTCATCCTTGTGGACATCGAACCAGTGCGAAGTCCTGTCAGCATCCTTTTCCATGAAACGGTCGACGATGATCTTGACGGGTTGCGGCTCCCAGCGATCCCATGTGTGCGCTTGCACGGATTCGAGACGTGCCCATCCGCCTGGCGGGAGTTGACCGGGCTGTTCCTTGCGTCGCCCCCAGCCGACGAGCTCGACAGAGCCGTCGCGCTTTCTGACAGGGAGCCTGGCGTCAGGGTAGGGGAAGTAGACCTTGTGATCTCTTCCCTCATATTGATATTCGACGCCGCCGCACATGCCCGGGAATCTCAGGAGGCTGGTTGTTGTGGCTGTGGGCTGCCTGAAAGCTTCCTGATCACGGGGCCGAAAGAAGCCGCCGCAGATTCGTAGACCGAGAGCATCGAGGGTACGAAGAAGAGGATCAGCAGCGTGGCAAAGGCGAGTCCGAAGGCGATCGATGTCGCCATCGGGATGAGGAACTGCGCCTGCAGCGATGTCTCGAAGAGCAGGGGGGTGAGGCCTGCGATCGTTGTCAGCGAAGTCAGTAGTACTGCTCGTAAACGCTGGCATGCTGCTTCGATGAGAGCCTCGTTGATGGCCAGTCCCTGTTCGCGCAGGTTGCGGTAAAAGGTAACGAGAATAATGGAGTCATTCACGACGATGCCCGAGAGTCCGAAGATGCCGAAGATCGACAGGATCGTCAGGTTGATGCCCATGAGATAGTGGCCGAGTATGGCACCGATGAGGCCGAACGGGATCGCCAGCATGACGATCAGTGGCCAGCCGTAGGAGGAGAAGACCCATGCGAGGATCAGGTACATCAGGGTCAGGCCGAGAATCGCCCCTGTGCGCATGTCAGCCATGGTCTCTCGCTGTTCAGCAGCGCGTCCCTCGAAGCTGTAGCTGATGCCGTACTTGCTTGAAAGCCCCGGCAGGATCTTCTCCCTGAGTGTGGCGTTGATCACATTGGGGTTGCCGGTCGATTTGTCGACCTCGGCAGTTACCTCGACGGCGAGCTGGCTCTCGGCGTGACGGAGTGCCTCGAAACCGCGGCGTGATTCCCAGCGAGCCACGCTTGTCAGCGGTACAAACTCGCCGCCTGGTGTCTTGATCTGCAACCGCTGGAGGGTTGCCAGCTGGCCGCGTTCGGCCTCGGGCAGGCGGACGCGTACCTCGACTTCGTCCTCGCCATCCTGATAGATCTGCACGAGACTGCCGTCGAAGGCCGTGCGCAGCTGCCTGCCGAGATCGCTGACACTCAGCCCGAGGCTCTCGCCCACGGGCGTCAGCCGGTAGATGAGTTGCTCGCGGCCATAGGGCATGTCATCGGTTACCGAGATAACGCCGGCGACGGTGTTCAGGGACTCGGCCAGTTCAAGTGCGGCATCCTTGAGGTTGTCTGCTGTATTGCCCGTCAGGCGAATCTGTACGTCCCCGCCGGGCGGTCCGCCGCGCTGTTCCTGTAATGCAAAATTCTCGACACCGGGCGGCACCTTAACGCGCTCTTTCCACGCCTTGACGAACTGCTTGTTGCGCACGCTTCTCGAATCGGACGGCATCATTTCGACGCGGATCGATCCCAGCTGGTCGCCGGTGCGCTGAGCATCCCGGCTGCCGGCCTGGCCGAGATTGGTGACTGCAATCTTGATGAGTTTCTCATCACCGAAGGCTTTCTCCGTGGCAAAGAGAGTCTCGTTGAGATGGTCGAGAAAGTTCGCGACGGTCTCTCTTGGCGTTCCGGCAACAAAGGTCGCGTTGGCATTGATGATGTTGCCTTCGGGCGAGGGAAAGAAGATGAAGGCAAGGCGACCACCTGCAAGCAGTCCGAAGGTGGCGATCAGGACTGAGAAAGCGAGCGCGATGGTCACGGCACGGTAACGCAGGGCCAGCGTGACCAGAGGCCGGAAGAGGTCGTCACGCAGATACGCGAAGCCGTCGTCGAGACGATCGCGAATCGTACGTTTGCTGCCATGTTCTGTCGAGGTGTGCAGAAAGGCGTGACGGAGGTGCCCCGGCAAAACGAAGAAGCTCTCGATCACGGAGGCGATGATCACGCTGATGATGACGAGGGGTATGGCGAACATGAGCTTGCCGATGAAATCCCCGATCATCATGAGCGGCAGGAAGGCTGCGATGGTCGTGAGTGACGAGGCCATGACCGGTGCGAGCATGCGGCGCGCACCGCCTTCCGCTGCACGCAGCGGATCCTCGCCCATCTGGAAGTGGGCAACAGCATCCTCGCCGACCACGATGGCGTCATCGACGATGATGCCGAGCGCCATGATCAGCGCGAACAACGAGATCATGTTAATGGAGCCGCCGGCGAGGTAGAGGATGAAGAGTGTCGCCATGAAGGAGGTCGGGATGCCGACGGCTACCCAGAAAGCAACCCTCCCGGTCAGGAAGAGATAGAGAATAAGGATCACGAGTACGAGGCCGCCACCACCGTTGGTGACGAGCAGCATGATGCGCTCCTTGATGAGCTGCCAGCGCTCGTCGTAAACCGTGATCTCGATGTTTTCGGGAAGCCTTGCACGAGTCTCCTCGAGCCAGCTGTCGAGAATCCGGGCCGCCTCGAGCGAATTACCCTGTTCCGCGCGCTGCAGGGTCATGTTGATGGCCGGTTGGCCACGGTACTCGACGAGTACGGAGCCATCCTGCGGTTTACGACGGATGTCGGCGACATCGCCGAGGCGGATGAGGCGGCTTTCGTCACTGACGATAGGGAGTGTTGCGAACTCGCTTTCGCTGCGGCGCTGGTCAAGACTGCGGAGTTCCTTGGCTGCAACTGCATCGCCAATAATGCCGGCAGGGACATCCTTGCTGAAGCCATCGACTTTGGCTGCCACGTCATCGAGAGAGAGTTGCAGCTCGTTGAGTGTCACGCTCGGTATCTCGATGCTGATCTCCTGATCCGGCAGGCCGGTGATATCCACCTTGTCGATGCCGCGGGCCAGCAACTCGTTCTCGAATTCGTGGGCGAGCCCCCGCAGCTCCTCGGGGGTATCGGAGCCCGTGATCACGAGCCGGGCAATACTCTCGTAGAAACTGGCCTTTACAATTTCAGGTTTCTCGGCTTCCTGTGGCAGGTTGCGGAAACCATCCACCTCTCGTCGAACCTGATCGAGTGCCAGCACCATGTCCGTGTTGTCCTCGAACTCAAGTGTAAGTGATGAAATCCCCTGGGCCGAGGTTGAGGTGAGCTTGTTGAGGTTGTCGAGCACCTTGAGCCGCTGTTCGAGCGGTGTTGTGATGCCGACTTCAACGTCCTCGGCACTGGCACCCGTCCAGACGACACGTACCGAGATGACATCGAGTGTGGCATTGGGAAAAAACTGGATGTTGAGCTTGCCCAGCGCGTAAGCGCCTGACAGCAGCATGATCATCATCAGCAGGTTCGCTGCAACCTTGTGATGCGCAAAGATGCCAAGGATATCGGATTTGTGATAGCT
>JASFPB010000268.1:0-3579 GCA_050116235.1 Chromatiales bacterium
GTGACGGGGCCGGATATCGAGAAGCTCATCGAGGGTCAGTCCTACTATCGCCATGCAACAATCCCGGGTGGCATGTACCGTGGTTCTGACGAGGACACCAGGACTTTCGGTGTCGGTGCAACCTTCGTGACTTCAACCAACACACCGGACGACACCGTCTATACGGTGGTCAAGGCGGTCTTCGAGAACTTCGATGACTTCAAGAAACTCCATCCTGCATTCGCCAACCTCAAGAAAGAGGAGATGGTCAAGGACGGGTTGTCTGCACCCTTGCATCCCGGTGCTGAAAAGTACTACAAGGAAGCCGGTCTCCTTTAACAAGACCAGGCCATGATCGGGGTGCCATTCGCACCCCGTTTTTCTGCATGGGGGAGGTCTCGTGAACGAATACAAGAACCAAAGCAACGGGGAGAAGAAGCCGCTCGAGAGCGATCTGCAGGCGATGATCGCCGAGGCAGACCTCGGGGGAAGGGAGCCGCGCAGCAAGGGCATTGCTGCTTTTCTCTTTTATACGGCACTGGCATGGTCGCTCTTCCAGCTCTATGTCGCTTCACCCCTGGTATTGGAGTTTTCACCCTGGATGAATGAAGACGTCGTCAAGCGTTTTCACCTGATCTTCGCGGGCTTTCTCGCCTTTCTCAGCTACCCGGCATTCAAACACTCCCCGCGGCATCGCATCCCCCTGCTGGACTGGGGGCTGGCTATGCTCATTGCTGCATCGGCTCTCTATTTAATCGTTTTCAAGGATGCGCTCGCCGACCGCATGGGTGCGCCGACACAGATGGATGTCATCGTGAGCCTGGTCGGCATCCTGCTGCTGCTCGAGGCTACACGGCGATCGCTCGGGCCGCCACTGATGGTCGTTGCGATCGTCTTCGTGAGCTACGCCCTGTTTGGCCAGTACATGCCGGACATGATTGCCCACAAGGGGGCGTCATTGAACAAGGCCGCCTCGCACTACTGGCTGACGACAGAAGGCGCATTCGGGGTCGCCATTGGTGTTTCTGCGACCATGGTCTTCATGTTCGTGCTCTTTGGCGCCTTGCTGGAACGCGCCGGTGCGGGCAACTATTTTATCCGCGTGGCCTTCGCCATGATGGGGCACTTTCGTGGTGGCCCGGCCAAGGCCGCGGTCGTCTCCTCGGCAATGACCGGCATGATTTCCGGCTCGTCGATCGCGAACGTGGTCACGACCGGAACCTTTACCATTCCACTCATGAAGCGCGTCGGTTTTCCGGCAGAAAAGTCCGGTGCCGTCGAAGTCGCTTCCTCCACCAATGGCCAGCTCACGCCGCCGATCATGGGCGCTGCGGCCTTCCTCATGGTCGAGTATGTAGGCATCCCGTTCGTCGAAGTCATCAAGCACGCATTTCTGCCGGCCGTGATCTCCTACATTGCGCTGATCTACATCGTTCACCTCGAGGCGATGAAAGCCGGCATGCAGGGATTGCCGCGCACCAACAAGATGGACAAGATGGCCAAGCTCATCGGAATCCTCAGCGTTGTCATCGTGCTGGGATTCCTGGTGTGGGTGCTCCCTCCGCTCCTCAACTTTGTGAAGAGCCTTTTTGGCGATGCCGCACCCTGGGCCATCACCGTGCTGCTCCTCGTCGGCTACCTGGGCCTGATCGCCTACGCCTCGCGCGTCCCCGACCTGCCGCACGACCATGAAATCAACGAATTGCCCGAAGTGGGTCCGACGGTCAAGTCAGGCCTGCATTACCTGCTGCCGGTCGTGGTCCTGGTGTGGCTGCTAACCGTCGAGCGATTGTCGCCGGGGCTGTCCGCGTTCTGGGCAACGCTCTTCATGATTTTTATTGTTATCACCCAGAAACCGCTGCTTGATGTCTTTCGCAAGTCAGGACACTACAGTGAAAGGCTTGCAGAGGGTTTTCAGGACCTGCTGCACGGGCTGGTCAACGGGGCACGCAACATGATCGGCATCGGTGTCGCAACGGCAGCCGCCGGCCTCATCGTCGGCACCGTGACCCTGACCGGCATCGGCCAGGTGATGGTGGAGGTCGTCGAGTTTATCTCCGGTGGCAACATCTTTCTGATCCTGCTGTTCACTGCAGTCATCAGCCTGATTCTTGGTATGGGGCTGCCGACAACAGCCAACTACATCGTTGTTTCGAGTCTCATGGCGCAGGTCATTGTCAGCCTCGGCGCGCAGTCTGATATCGCCATCCCGCTGATCGCGGCACACATGTTTGTCTTCTACTTCGGCATCCTCGCCGATGACACGCCGCCGGTCGGCCTGGCCGCATTTGCTGCTGCCGCCATCTCGAGAGGCGACCCGATACGTACAGGCCTGCAGGGCTTTGCCTATGACATCCGCACGGCAATCCTGCCTTTCTTTTTCGTGTTCAATACCCAGTTGCTCATGATCGGTATCGACAGCTGGCTCGATTTTGTCCTGACCGTGATTTCAGCAGTCATCGCCATGCTCCTCTTTGCCGCGGCGACCCAGGGATACTGGCTGGTCAAAAGCAGGTTCTGGGAAACGCTCGGATTGCTGCTTGTCGCCTTCATCCTTTTCAGACCCGGCGCAGTCTGGGACAAGGTGCAGGATCCCTACGAGGAGCTGCCGGGCATGGAGCTCTACAGCATAGCCGACGGCATGAAGGAGGGTGACAGGATCAGGTTCGTCACGAGCGGCATGACCATGATGGGCGACGAGAAGACCCTGACCCTGACGATGAAGCTAGGAGCGGGCGAAACCGGCAAGGAGCGTCTCTCGTCAGCAGGGCTCGAGACGTCTGATTACAGCGGCATCATGCAGATCGACTATATCAACGAGAGCTCCCGGCAAATGGAAGCAATCAAGAAAACCGGAGTCGATTACGGCTGGGAGATCACCACCGTGCAGAAGGAGAGTGACAGATTGCCGAAACAGATCATGATCATTCCGGCCCTGCTGCTCATGGGATTCATCGCCTGGTTGCAACTGCGCCGGCGCAAGCAGGCAACGACCGCAGCGGCGGTGTGATTACAGGAGAGAAGCATGTTCAAAGACATTCTGGTCTACGTGGAAATCGACAAGCCCTTTTCCTGGGAAAAGCCGTTGCCGAAGGCGGTCGAGTTATGCCAGCAATGGGGCGCGACCCTGCATGTTCTGACGGCTGTGCCGGATTACGGTATGCCGATCGTGCAGCAGTATTTCCCCGAGGGTTTCGAGGACGAGGTGACCGCCAGGACCCTCGAGGAACTGAAAGCATGGCTTGCCGAGAAGGTGCCTGACGATGTCCGGGTCCAGCCGAACGTCGCGGAAGGCAAGGCCAGGGCCGCCATTCTCAGGATCGCCGAGGTCGTCAACAGCGACCTGATTGTTCTCTCACCGAGACGCCAGTTCAGGAAAGACTGCTCACTCGGTGCCACGGCAGCCCATGTCGCCAGGCATGCATGCTGCTCCGTTCTTATCGCCAGGTGATCTCCTGGTGAACCGGTAATGTACCCGACCGGTTCGTTACCGAAGAAAACATCTGCACTTTTCATGCTCAGGATTTCCAGCAATGTGTCGATTCCGGATGAAGAGCTGGAGCTGAGCGCAATCCGCGCCAGGGGGGCAGGTGGCCAGAA
>JASFPB010000269.1:0-3574 GCA_050116235.1 Chromatiales bacterium
TGATCGCCGCTACTTCCCGCGTTATCGCGCCTACGATCCGCGCATGACGCCGCCGCCCCCGCCTCAGGGTGCTCCGGGTGGCTGCCCGGCGGAGACTGGTCCCGCGAACTGATCGCGGCTGCTGAACTCTCCGGCAGACCAGCGAAGCCGGCAGCTTTTTTGAGTAAAGGCTGCCGGTTTTTTTTTATGGGTATCCGGGAAGCGTGGCAGGAAACCCATGTTGGAAGAAGCTGTAATGATCGGCTGATTAATTGGAATCTTGTTAGTGACCAGCAGACAGAGTTGGGTGCAAACTGGCAGCACAAAGGCCGGATCGGGGAAACTCAAGCCCCGGCGCTAAGTCTTCGTGGTGGAGTGCAACAAACTGTATACTCCGGAGAAAATTGGCACCTACAGTAGTTGTACTCCCATGCAAGGCACTGCTCCAGTATAGTGTGATAAAAAAATTGAGGTACAGATCTGTGCAGTTCTCTTTATCAAGGAATCCGGCACTCCTTCGTTCAATCGCAAGCTTTGCATTCATCACGTCGCTGGGTCTTTCTGCCCCGATGGCTTCAAAGGCACAGGCTGCAAGCTATGAGTTGCAGGGTGCGGGCGCATACAATGCCAGCGAAATCCTAAGCTATGCGGCGCAGATCGAGTTACAGAGAGCGGGGAGCGTTACTGCTGAAGGTATCGCGCGCGCGATCGAAACCATCTATCGCGAAGACGGCCATTTCCTTGCAGAGGCACGGGTCGCGGAAAATGGCCGTACGATCATCATTGATGAGGGTGAGATCGGGAGCATTTCGATCGAAGGCGTTGACCAGCGGACTTCTGCACTCATCAGTGGCTATTTTAAACCTGTGATCGGCAAAGAGGGCGTGACGCTGGCAGAGTTCGAACGTGCTGTGATGTTGACAGAAGACATCCAGTCAATCGCCGCTTCCACCGAGATTGATTACCCCGATGGTCAAGAGACGGCGCATGTGCGTATCGTTGCAGAGCAACAGGACAGCAGCTCTGGCTATGTGACGCTGGACAATCCGTCGAGAGAGTTCGGGGACGCCGCGACGCTGACAATTGGTCAGGAATTCGTCAGCCTCCTGACACCCGGTGATCTTTTCCGTTTCGAACTATCGGGAACTGCTGCATTTGATGGCAGTGAAGAGGATATCTACGGATCCGTCATTTACCGTGCACCGATCGGCGTTTCAGGTACTTATGGCGAAGTCTATCTGGGCAACGTCGTAGGGGACCGCGATGCGACGGGTGAGCTAAGGCAAACAGATCTCAAGGGCAATACCGCGATCCTCGCCATTGGTCACCCGGTGGTCCGTAATCTGGATACTTATGGCTACGGGCTGTTTGAGTTGAGACGATCGAGTTCAGACAATGATATCGATGGCGTCGACACTGACTTTGAAACTACCGTGAATGTCGTCTCCGCATCGTGGATTTATGGACGCGCGCTGCAGAATGGTGGCGCTTTTGAGTACGCAACAAACCTCTCTTTCGGATCGCGTGCAAGCGACGCCGAAGGGTTTGACGACGGAGATGAGGACTTTTGGCACCTGAGGGCCGGTGTGGGATATCAGCAACCGGTGTCATGGTTTGGTGAACACTCAGCTTTCAGCGTTGAGTTCTGGGGGCAATACACAAATGACCGTCTGCCGGGCATTGAGGAATTCTATCTGGGCGGGATAGATCAGGAACGCGGGTTTTCATTTGCAGAGGTACAGGGCGACTCCGGGTTTTCTGCGTCGTTTGATGCAGGGCGGGATCTTTTCCCGCAAAACAGGAATCTGAGGCGCGCGCGCCCCTTCGGTTTCCTTGACATGGGTTACGTGAAGAACAACGATCCCTCCACATCAGAAGCAGACGACGAGTTCCTCTCCTCTGTCGGACTTGGCGTCGATCTGGAGTTCGAGAACCGGATTTTCGCGAGGGCTTATGTCGCTGTCCCGACCACGTCCGGCCCCGATACAGAATCGGGCGATCCAGCCCTTTACCTCGCACTTTCCAAGAGTTGGTAACATGATAAAATTGCTTTTGTCTGCCCTTGCACTTTCCGCGCTCTCTGCAGCGCCTGTTTTCGCGAATGGCAACCATTTCGGTTGGTGCAACGGTGTCGGAAATCCGCACAGAGGCTCAAACTGCGGCGGTTCAAGCACTGTGAATCCACCCAGCCAGACACCATCGAATGTGCCTGTTGCAACACAAAAACCGGCGACCGGTCCCGGCACACCGCAAACACCGGATGTGCTACCCGCCCAGGTCATCGTGGTGACGCCGCAGCCCGGCCAGACCATTATAGGAACCGGCCAGGTGCCTCCTGTGATAGGTCAGCCAGGACCGGTGATCACGGGTACCGGACAACCCACAATTGTCGTGACGCCACTGCCGCAACAGGTGCTGACAGGGTTTTCACCTGTTCAAACCGTGACGCCTACGCCGACACCCTCCTTTACCGGTGTCGGCCTACCAAGCATCACGATCCAGCCTCTCCCGCAGCAGACAGTCGTTGGCTATGGCAAGGTGCCGGCGACAATTGTGGTCAAGCCCATACCCCAGCCGAGTTTCACCGGGACGGGAGCCGTGCCCCAGCCAATTCCACAGGCCGTGCCCCAGCCAATTCCACAAGCCGTGCCCCAGCCAATTCCACAGGCCGTGCCTCAGCCAATCCCAATGGCTAAACCCTCGAAACAGCCACAAGGTACGCCCTATCACATTCCGTCATTGCAACCGCAAGCCATACCGCAACAAGTGCCCCAGGCAAAACCGGGGCGTGTGCCACAGGGCACGCCAGTGCTTTTGCCGCGCCCCAAACCACGTCCAGATGTGACGAAACCTGTATCAACAGGCGGGAAGACAACACACAATGTGGCCAGCACCAGACCAGCGCTGTCCAAAATGCATATCACGAGCGTTCCGGGGAGGCAGGCACTCCACGATCCGCCACAGTTTGAAGCTGCAGATGGCGGTCGATCATGGCACTGCGTCGCAAGCGGCCATGGCCAGCGACGAACGCTCAACGAACGCCGCGTATCGGTATCCGGAGCTTTGCGCCATATCGGTTCCATCGACGTTTTGGGGCGTGACCTGCCAGCGCTTCATCCACAGCACGCGGAGTGCATTATTTCAATCCGGCGCAGAAAAAACTGATGACCGCTCTCAAGATCGACAACTTGCTGAGCAATTTGATGTGCGTGCGTGTTTCTGCGTAAGCCGTGATCATCACCGGATCGGTATCGGCCTATCCAGCCAGATATCTTGAGTTCTTGGTTCATGCGTGCGGCTCGCAACCAACCATCTTCCCTGGATACCCTTCTCTATTTCAACCACGACAGAGCCGCAGAAAGGATCAGAAGCGAGCTACCGACTCGCCACCATGTTCGATCCAGCCATGGATCATTTTTCTCGTTGTGAACCCGCTCGAACACCTGCCCTGGCTGTCGATGACGATGACGCCGCCCCTGCCTCGAACCTTGCGCGTGAGATATTCGATCCCGACTCTTGTGGCCTCGACAGCATCCATCTTCTGCATGTAGATGAAATCGGCGATGGTCTTCGAGATCACCGAGCGCATGAACTC
>JASFPB010000270.1:0-3564 GCA_050116235.1 Chromatiales bacterium
GCGCGAGCCCGCGAATCGCCTGCGCGGCGCGCCCTGGTTCATGCGTTCCACAAGTTCACTGATCCGCCTCTCGGTCGAGTCGAGGGTATCCCCTCTCGTCGGATCGGCATGCACGATGACGAACATGCGTCCCTTGAGGTTATCGAAGACAACCACTTCATCTGACACCATCAGGAGGATGTCAGGTGTCTGCAACTCGTCCGGGTTGGGAGATTCCGCCAGCTTCTTTTCAATGTAGCGGATGGTATCGTAGCCGAAATAGCCGACCAACCCGCCCGAGAAACGCGGCAACCCCTCGACCTCGGCAGCTTTGAAGTGCTGCTGGCACTCCTCGATATAAGCGAGCGGATCCTCGACCTCGCGCTGCTCGATAATCTCGTCGCCCTGATACCTGGTTACCTGCCGGCCGCGCACCTCGAGTCTCGCCTTCGATGGCAACCCGATGATGGAGTAACGGCCCCACTTCTCGCCGCCGTGAACAGACTCGAAAAGATAGGAGTACGGACCTTCAGCAAGCTTGAGATAGACACTGAGAGGTGTATCGAGGTCTGCGAGGACTTCGCGCGCAACAGGTATTCGGTTGTACCCCTCGTCGACGAGGGAGGAGAAAGTTTCAGGGGTCATCAGGGGCTCCACATAACAGACAAAAAGATCTACGCCGGATGTGCATCAGCACCATCGCGTTCCGATCTTTTCTGTCATGTCATGTGAACAGGGATACATGGCGTGCTGAATTGATTTACAATTTCTGGCAAGGCACAAACATTAACAAAACTGGCACAAGATTCAATACCGGGGAGGCATTTTTCTTGCCTGCAGGAAAAGCTTGTTCAGAACTCCCAAACACCACATGGCTTCACCGCACTTACATCCGAAATACCTGCCTCTCTGGCTTGTTGCAGGCCTTCTCTGGTTCATGGCGCAGCTGCCGTGGAAATTTTCCATGCGCGCCGGACGCGCGCTGGGATCCCTGATCTGGCTCGTACTGAGACCGAACCGCAAGCGTGTGTTGATGACGAATATCCGCCTCTGTTTTCCTGAACTCTCCGAAGAAGAGCAGGATGAGCTTGCCCGCCAGCACATCCACGCAGCAGGACAGGGCATCCTGGAGGTGGCACTCGCCTGGTGGGCGCGAGATAGCAAGCTCAGGCCGCTGGCACATGTCTCGGGCCTCGAGCATCTCGAGCGTGCCAGGGCAGAGGGCAAGGGTGTCATTCTGCTGTCGGCCCATTTTACTTCGCTGGAAATGGGCGGGAGAATGCTGGGATTCTACTCGCCCTTCCATGTCGTCTACCGCAGCAACGAGAATCCTTTCACGGAGTATCTGCTGAAACGCAACAGGGACAGGCACTCGGAAATGGCAATCGACAAGCGAAACATCAAGCAGATGGTCAGGAGCCTCCGCGCAGACAATGTTGTCTGGTATGCACCGGACCAGGACATGATCTCGAAGGATCCCCTCTTCGCGCCCTTCATGGGCGTCATGACGGCCACTAACACGGCCACATCCAGGCTGGCGAAAATCAGCCATGCTCCTGTCGTGCCCTATGCCATTTTTCGCCGCAAGGACGGCAAAGGCTACGACCTCGAATTTCAGCCTGCCCTGGAAGGATTCCCGTCAGGTGATGACCTGGAAGATGCCACGCGCATCAACCGGATATTCGAGGAGTGGATCAGAAGGCAGCCGGAAGACTATTTCTGGTTTCACAGGCGATTCAAGCAACGCCCCCCGGGAGAACCGGATCTCTATCGCTGAGACCCTGCCTGCCCGATGACAGGAGGATTCAACTGCTAGAGATACGGCGTCCAGTCCTTCACGCCCTGGCGAATCCCGACCAGCGCCTCTTCGAATGCTTCGCGCGGTTTCTTGTAGGGATCATCGACGGTGATGTCGGACCACTTGCCGATCGTGAAGACCCGTCCCTTGGCGAAGGGATAGAGACGTTCGACCTCCTGCTGCTGCCATGACTCCATGACGAGGATGAGTTCGGACTCGGAGATGATCTCGGGGGAGATCTGGCGTGCACGGTGTGATGTGATATCGATTCCGGCCTCTTGCATGAGTTCGATCGCTATCGGATCGGCTGCATGGTCGACGAGCGCGCCGATACCTGCGGAATGGACCACAAGCTCGCTGCCCGCCTCACGCGCCACCTCCCTGAAGAGGCCTTCAGCCATGGGACTGCGGCAGATATTGCCCACACAGACTGTCAAGAGCGATTTGATCATCGGGCCTGTTTTCCTTTCCTGGGTTTTTCCATGCCTGCGTTTATGTCTCCATCGAACACTTTGATTCAGGTATTAGAGCATGAAATGGTATCAATGCTGTGACGAAAAATCAGGGTAATCCATTTCATGAGTGATGAGCAAAAATCTGTGCGGGAAATCCGTATCAATCCAATCGTACCAACTGAATCCGTACTTGTCTCGACGGCACGCGGTATGCGCCCGAGAAAGGCAGAGGAAAAGGTTGAGAGGGACACCCGTACACATGTGGAAACCTGTCCCTTCTGCAAGGGCAACGAGGAAAAAACACCACCTGAAATCCTGGCTTTTCCGGATCCCGAGAACTGGGAAATCCGCATCGTCCCGAACCTCTTTCCGGTGCTCGGCGACGACAACCCGCAGACCGGCATCTCTTTCGGACTGCAGCAGGTCATCGATGGCTACGGACGCCACGAGGTTATCATCGACAACGCTTCGCACGGTATCGCGATTCACGAGATGGAGAGAGAGCACCTGCAGAATCTCTTCTCGATCTACCGGCAGCGCATGCAGGAACTCTACGAGAGCGACCCCCGCCTGAAATACGTCCTGGTCTTCAAAAATTTCGGACCGGCGGCTGGCGCAAGCATCCCGCATACGCACAGCCAGATTATCGCCACGCCAGTCGTACCCCAGAACGTCGAGGACGAGGTCGTCAACAGCAGGCAGTATCACGCAAAGTACAACCAGTGTGTCTTCTGCTCGCTCATCGACGAGGCACTCACCTACGAGGCGACGATCTACGATCGTGAATCGGGCGAAATACGGCGCAAGATTGATGTCGGGCAGTATGTCGTGGAGCGCAGCCGCCACTTCGTCGCGATCAAACCTTTTGCCAGCCGCTATGAGTGGGAACTCCATATCCTCCCACTCGATCACCAGGCGGATTTTCTCCAGGTCACGGCAGATCAGCTCGAGGATTTCGCGCTGGTGCTCAAACGCACGATGCAACGGCTTGATCAGGTGATCGGGGGTGCGCAGTACAACTTTTTCCTGCATTCGAAGCCTCACGGCAAGGATTATGAAAACTGCAACGAGAGCTATCACTGGCACCTCGAGATCTGCCCGCGTACCTCGATCCCGACCGGATTCGAACTCGGTTCGGGACTGTTCGTCTCCACCATCAGTCCCGAAGATGCTGCTACGGCGCTCAGGGCTGTGGAACTGCCGGATGAATCCGCTTAAACTCGAACAACAACGCAGGACCAGCCAGCATCGCCTGGTGAAATCCCTGCGCTACTTCCACTTCTAATGGAACAATCTGTGAAAAACAGCCAGCTCGTTATTTCAGCAATCGGC
>JASFPB010000271.1:0-3560 GCA_050116235.1 Chromatiales bacterium
GCTGCGCCGCGCCACCATCGGCATTCTGCGGATTCTGAAGGAGCACGGCCTGCCGCTGGTGCTCAACGACCTGCTGCAGCTGGCCGCCGATGGCCTCGTCGAAAAGATCGAGAACGAGGCTGTTATCACCGAGGTGCGCGACTACATGCTCGAGCGCCTGCGCGGCATCTATGCCGACGAGGGAATCCCGGCCGATCTCTTCCACGCCGTGGCCGAGCTGGCGCCGGAGACCCTGAGTGATTTCGACCAGCGCGTCCGGGCCGTAGCGGCCTTTCGTGACCTGCCGGAAGCAGAGAGTCTGGCAGCCGCCAACAAACGCATCCGCAATATCCTGAAGAAAGCCGAGGACGAGATTCCCGGCGAGATCGCCAAGCGCCTTTTCAAGACCTCGCAGGAACGCGCACTGGCCGAGCTGATCCTGAAGACACGCAAGGAGGTGCAGCCGCTGCTCGACGAGAAGAACTATAGCGAGGCACTGAAGACGCTGGCCGGGCTGCGCGAGCGTGTTGACGACTTCTTCGACGAGGTCATGGTCATGGACAAGAACCGCGAGATCCGCCAGAACCGGCTTGCGATCCTGAAGCAGCTCGGTGACATGTTCCTCGAGGTGGCCGATATCTCGCAGCTGCAGTCATGAGCGGGACGGACCGTGACTCCTGGCAGGCGATGATGGAGGCCGTGCAGGCCTTCCATGACAAGCACGACTTCAAGAATACCGGCGGCGAGGAGCTCAACTACCGCGTGGCGCTCATGGCCGAGGAACTCGGCGAGATCTCGTCGTGCGTGACCAAGGGCAAGAGCACAGAGGCCCTGGCCGAGGAGGTCGCGGACCTGCTGATTTTGCTCATGGGGACAGATATCGCGGCAGGCTTTGATCTCCACCAGGCCTTCTGGGCGAAGATGGAGAAGCTCATGCAGCGCGAGAGCCGCATGATTGAGGGGCGTATCCGCGTCTCCGAGTTCCGGGACATGGAGTGAGCATGACCCTGCTGCGCTCGCTGCTCTATTTTGTGTGCATGGCGGTGACAATCATCATCTACGGACTGTTCATCGCGCTGATCGGCTGGCTGCTGCCGATGAAGACGCGCAACCGTATCGGCAACCAGTGGAGCCGCGTCAACATGTGGCTGCTGAAGACGCTCTGCGGACTGGATTACTGTCTGCGCGGGACCGAGAACCTGCCCGGCGAGGAAGCCGCGATCGTGATGTCGAAGCACCAGTCGGCCTGGGAGACGATCGCGCTGCGGGGTATCATCGGTGGCAACCAGTCATGGGTTCTGAAGCGGGAGCTGATGTGGATTCCCTTCTTCGGCTGGGCCATCGCCATCATGGAACCGATCGCCATCAACCGCAAGGCGGGGCGCAAGGCCGTGAAGCAGGTCATCCGGCAGGGCAGCGAGTATCTCGAGCTCGGCAACAAGGTGATCCTCTTCCCGGAAGGGACACGTACAGCACCCGGGACCAGGGGACGCTACAAGCTCGGCGGCGCGATACTGGCTGAAAAAAGCGCCTGCAAGGTCGTGCCCGTGTGCCATAACGCCGGGGTTTTCTGGCGCAGGCGTGATATCCGCAAATACCCGGGAACAATCGACGTCGTCATCGGCAAGCCGATCGCGACTGAGGGCAGAAAAGCGCAGGAGATCCTCGACGAGGTGGAGAACTGGATTGAGACAACCCTCGAGACCTTGCCGCAGAGGAAAGAGAACCATGCATGAACGCCTGATCCGGACCGCGCCTTTCAATACGGGACACCCACCTATTACGCACCCGGTCTGCCGCACACACCAATTCGGCAATCAATTCGAGACACCCACTTTATGCCGAATATTTCAGCAGCCTCGCGGCGCTACTCGAAGACTCAATATGAGACACCCACAGATCGGGCAAGAAATCCGGGCACTATTTCGCATTTCAAATCCGAGTCTAATTGGTGGGTGTCCCGAATTGGCTATCAGGGAACCGAGAGTGATTTATGAGTGACCAGCTGATCAGGATCGCAACCCGCAAATCCCCCCTCGCCATGTGGCAGGCGGAGCATGTCAAAGCCGCCCTCGAGGCGGCCCACCCGGGCATCACCGTTGAGCTTTTGGGCATGACGACGAAGGGCGACAGGATTCTCGACACCCCCCTGGCAAAAATCGGTGGCAAGGGGCTCTTCATCAAGGAACTCGAGGTCGGTATGCTCGAGGGAGCTGCCGATATCGCCGTGCACAGCATGAAGGACGTGCCGGTCGAGTTCCCGGAAGGACTCGAGCTGGCGGTCATCATGGAGCGCGAGGACCCGCGGGACGCCTTCGTCTCGAACGATTTCGACAGTATCGATGCGCTGCCGGAGGGCGCAACGGTCGGCACCGCGAGCCTGCGTCGCCAGTGCCAGCTTCAGGCACGACGGCCTGACCTGAAGATCACACCGCTGCGCGGTAACGTCAATACACGGTTGGCGAAACTCGACAACGGCGACTACGAGGCTATCATCCTGGCTGCTGCAGGACTGATCCGGCTGGGATTCAGCGAGCGTATCCGTGCCTTTATCGAGCCTGAAGAGAGCCTGCCGGCGATCGGTCAGGGGGCAATCGGCATCGAGTGCCGCTCTGACGACCAGCGCGTCAAAGCCCTGATCGCCCCGCTCCACCATTCCGGGACAGCCACGCGTCTAGCCGCAGAACGCGCCATGAACGAGCGTCTCAATGGCGGCTGCCAGGTGCCGATAGCGGGTCACGCCACCCTCGACGGTGAGACCCTGACCATCAATGGACTTGTCGGCGAGCCGGACGGAAGCAGAATCATCCGCGCTAACCAGACCGGTCCGGTTTCAGACGCTGTCACACTCGGCACCGCCGTCGCAGACGAACTGCTGGAAAATGGCGCGGATGACATCCTGAAGAGCCTCTACGCCGAGCAAGAGTGATGCTCGTCCAATATGAGACACCCACATTTCTCGCCTTTGCGATACCAGACACCCACATATCTGCGACTTGCGATATGTGGGTGTCCCGGATTACCGCCTGAGACTGATGTCTGACTGCCCCTGCGACCTCAACGGTCTGAAAGTGCTGGTGACGCGGCCAGTAGGGCAGGCCGAGGCACTCAGGTCTGCCATTCTCGACTGCGGTGGCAAGGTCGAACGACTGCCGTTGCTGGCAATCGAGTCGAATTTGAGTGAGACAGACCGGCGCAAGCTCGAAAATTCTCATACATTCAGTGACCTGGTATTCGTGAGCCCGAACGCCGTACGCTTTTCAGCGCATGCTCTGGCGCCTGGTAAAGCGCGCGTTATTGCCATCGGAGAAGGAACTGCCGCATGGCTGGAGGAACAAGCCGTCCGGGTTGATCTCGTACCAAAGCGATCAACTAGCGAGGGATTGCTTGAGGACGAACGACTGGGAGCGATGAGAGGACGAAAGGTGCTCATCGTTCGTGGCCATGGCGGACGAGAGCTGCTTGCAGACAGCCTGCGCAGGCTGGGGGCCGAGGTGGAATACGCAGAAGTCTACCGTCGCGAGCCCCCGCCTCCGCCATCGCCCGAACTGCTGGCAGCATGGCGAGACCGGGTCGACGCC